>SVQJ01000070.1 GCA_015065395.1 Oscillospiraceae bacterium | reverse complement strand
AGAGCTTCTCTCTGAGTACGACTTCCCCGGCGATGATATTCCGATCATCCGCGGTTCCGCTCGTGCAGCTCTTGAGGCTGGCAACGACGCTTCCGAGGCAGCTTACGCTCCTATCCACGAGCTTATGGCAGCTGTTGACGAGTACATCCCCACTCCTGAGCGTAAGGCTGACCTTGACTTCCTTATGCCCGTAGAGGACGTATTCTCCATCTCCGGCCGTGGTACTGTTGCTACCGGTAGAGTTGAGAGAGGTACTGTTAAGGTATCCGATAACGTTGAGATCATCGGTCTCACCGATGAGAGAAAGTCCACCGTTGTAACCGGTGTTGAGATGTTCCACAAGCTCCTCGATCAGGCTGAGGCTGGTGATAACATCGGTGCTCTCCTCCGTGGTGTTGCTAAGAACGAGATCGAAAGAGGTCAGGTTCTTTGTAAGCCCGGAAGCGTAAACCCCCACACCAAGTTCGTTGGTCAGGTTTACGTTCTTACTGAAAAAGAGGGTGGTCGTCAGAAGCCCTTCTTCTCCGGCTACAGACCTCAGTTCTACTTCAGAACAACTGACGTTACCGGTACAATCGAGCTTCCCGCTGACGTTGACATGTGCCGCCCCGGCGATAACGTTGATATGACTGTTGAGCTTATCACTCCTATCGCTATCGAGCAGGGTCTCCGTTTCGCTATCCGTGAGGGTGGCAGAACCGTTGGTTCCGGCGTTGTTGCTTCCATCATCGCATAAGTTTTAGCTTAACTTATTATCGACCACGGGCTTTCAGCCCGTGGTCGTATAGTATAATCACAAATTTAATACATTATCTTTGGGGATTGGTGAAATTCCATACCGGCAGTGAGTATAAAACAAGTCTGCGAACGCTTTTGCGCTGACAGGGTGTGATTCCCTGACCGACGGTAAAGTCCGGATGATAAAAGATATGTGCATCCTATCCCCTTTAGGGGATTTTTTATTTGCACTTCCCCCGGAAAGGGTCTCATTATGAATAAAACCTCTGAAAAAACAAAAAAGCTTGTGGCTGTTGCCATGTTCTGCGCACTTGCATTTATTGTTTCATTCTGCTTTCCCGTTAAGGTAAGCTTTCTGACCGTTGATGCAAAGGATGCAATTATCGCCGTTGGCGGTATGTTCTTCGGGCCGATCTCTGCCCTTATAATGTCCGTTGTCGTTCCTTTTCTTGAGCTTATTACCAACAGTACCACAGGATGGTACGGACTTATCATGAATTTTCTTTCCAGTGCCGCCTTCAGCACAACTGCAGCACTGGTTTATAAATATAAACGTAAGATGAGCGGTGCTGTTCTCGGCCTATGCAGCGCGGTTTTTTTCGCTACTGCAGTTATGCTCATCGCAAATTACCTTATCACGCCCCTGTATGCAGAATATGTGGGCTTTACTCTTAACATAAAAAAGGAATTACCCAGGCTGTTTTTGCCCTTTAACCTAACAAAATACGTTTTAAATGCTTCCCTGGTGCTCCTTTTATATAAACCTCTTACCAATGCCCTGCGCGCTTCAAAAATAGTATCCGCCCGCAATCAGACAAAAGAAAGCACAGGAGCAAAAAAATCCACCACTACAATTATAACCGTTATCTGTGCCTCCGTTCTTATTTACGCCTGCATCTTCGTTTACATATTCGTTCTCGGTGGAAAGATCTCCCTTTTCGGCTGATACGTTAGTTTTTTATACTTTTTTATTGATTTTACCGTTTGTTTGGTGTAAAATCATCTGCGACAAAAAGCAAAGGATATAAAATATGTTCAAGAAAGCTTTATATGTATTTTTCTGTTCGCTGCTTCCCATAATCGAGCTTCGCGGAGCTATCCCCCTGGGTGCAGGCCTGCATCTTCCTTGGTATCTCAATTATGCCATCTGCGTTATTGGAAATCTTTTACCTGTTCCCTTCATTCTTCTTTTCATAAGAGCAATACTCAGATGGATGAAAGGCACCAGGGCTTTTTCCAAGATTGCTCTGTGGCTGGAAGCAAAGGCTGATAAGCATGCGGGAAAGGTTCAGAGATATCAGTCCCTCGGTCTTTTCCTCTTCGTTGCTCTCCCTATCCCCGGAACCGGCGCATGGACCGGATCTCTTATTGCAGCTCTTTTCGGCATACGCTTGAAATATTCCATTCCCTCAATAACTGCAGGCGTTTTTACCGCGGGAGTTATTATGACCCTTGCAAGCTATGCGCTTAAAGGCGTTCTCGGATTTTTGCTTTAATATAGCAAATATTTTCTTCTGATAATACGGCTTAACCGAAATTTACAGGATATAATAAGAATGCACCCCAAAAGGGTGCATTCATTTGTTTAGGGGGCTATATGATCAGAACCAAGGCTTATTCAGTTGCTTTCAAGATACTTATTTCCTTTTTCGCATTCACCGGGATCGTTCTCCAAACAGGATTATACAAAGCTGAATTCGATTTTTCATCCTTCCGTATGTTCACAAATATATCAAATCTTATATGCGGTGTGTATTTCATCCTTGCCGCCGCATTTATAGCAGCTGACAAAAGCAGAGACGGAGGTGCTTCGCCCTTCCCCTTTCTCAAAGGCTTCTGCACAATGTCCATACTCCTCACAGGTATAGTTGCAACGGCTATCATCGCAGATGAATTTGACCCTCATACGGGTCCGGGGATCGCAACGGTGATCCTTCACATAATCACCCCCATTCTGATCACTGCAGATTGGCTGATATTTGACAAAAAAGGCAGATTTCGTAAGACCTATCCTTTTATCTGGATATTTTCTCCGCTTCTTTACCTGATCTATATTCTTATCTCTGCCCCTTTTATGAGCACAGGCGATCCCCTTCGCTTTCCTTACCCTTTCATTGATTATGAAAGTCTGGGTATTCCTCTGTTTCTGCTATCCATTTTAATCGTTTCCGTTTTGTATATTTTTATCGGTTATTTATGCTTTATGGTTGACAGTAAAATGGGAAAGCTGGAAAAAACGTCGGATATACCTTTGTCATAAGTAATATAAAAAAACTGACAAGAGCTGCCTTCACTTTTGTCAGTTTTCTTTTTTTCTTTACCACACGCTTTTTCGCCGGCTCATTCAGATTCGATTATCCTGAGATTGTCGGGATGAATTCCCGTCTGATTATAAACTATCTCACTTATCTGGGCAACCTCGTTGTCAAGAAGTCCGTCGGTTTTTACAATAACGCTCGCGGTATCACCGTTTACCACAGCAACACACTCCTCAAAGCCCTTTGCCTTGATAAGTCCCTCTATGTTCGCCTCATTTTCAATATCCACAGCGATCTGCTTTATGCTGTTCAGCGCATCCTGCTTCATGGAATCGATAGCGGTGCTGCTCTGGGCAACCTCCTTAAGCACCTCCATTGCCTCATCCCTCGCCTGCTCGCGGGATAAGGTCATTTCGGCAAAGGCATCGTTTTTAGAGGTGCTTTGCCCATTTTCCTTCTCCTTCTCCGCAATGGCAGAGGAAACATCGGAAAGGTCTATTGCCACGTCCAAATTGTTGCCGCTCTCCTTCTTTTCGGGAGCAGGCACGAGCAGAAAATTCAGAAGCACCGCACCGCCGAGGATCACAACCGCACCTACGGCAACGACCGCCTTTTTATTCAGCTTTTTTGCGATCTTTACGGTTTCCTGCTTCGTTTTCTCCCACAGTTCTTTGAATTTGATCTTCATATACGCTTATTCCTTTCGTTCAATTCTTTCTGTATATAATATTCTCTCCCCACCTTATATATGACTATGGAGAAACCGCAATTTTTCCTTTGGATATTCCAAGGGCTGCGCTGATAAGCTCAATTATCCTCAGCTTCGTTTCGGTGTTTGCGCCACCATCGCAAACTACCGCGACCCCTCTTACCTTGGGATATATTTCCTTGAGAATTATCCCCTCCTCGCTGCCCGATGAGCCTACTATAACATAATCCGTGCTGTAGGAGCTGTCTGAATACGACTCGTTTTGTGCAAGCACTCGTTCATCTGTGCTCTCCAACGTTACCACCACCTGAACACGTCCCACGCCCTCGGCAGCAGACAAAAGCTCTTCCAGCTCGGCTTCGATCCTCTCGCTGTAAAGCTCCGGACTCTCACGGGTATTATCCGCATCTGTGCTGACCTTATCACTTCCCCGAGAAATCAGCCCGGGCAATATCATCAGTAGGACCCCCAGTGCCGCCAATGCCCATATTTTGTATTTCTTAAGATCGGTCTTCTTCATTGTACGATTATTTCCACCTTAAAACCATAGATTTCACCGAGAAGCTTTCCAGCCTCCTCCGGATCATAATTGAATTGACCGGTATAATACAATTCTATTTTTTCCATCGCATTTTTATCCGGATCAAAAAAAGCATTTACCCTTACCAATGAAGGATCTGATCTGTATATGGAACAAAACGCATTTCCCACACTGCTTGCATAATACTCACACGGGTTAACAGCCTGCTCTTTCTCAACGCCAAATCCAAGATCAATATCTGTACCAAAGCTTTTGAGCCGGCTGACAATAGGTGACATAACCGCCAGTGCCATGCTGAGTGCCCCGGCAAAGGCTATGAATTTACCTATCCTGCCCTTTTCTCCGTCAGGCGAAAGGGAGAGTATCATCCCCGTGAATATGCCTGCACAGAGTATTGAATATATATACGCTCCCATTATCCCAAGGCTAAGGGCGTTTTGCAGAATATTCCCAATGCGATTATGTACATTACTGCCGCCGCCGCGCTGATAGAAAGAAGCAGTGTGCATATCCCCTTGCATTCACGAAGGAGCTCACCTTCACTTTCACAGCCGAGGACCGTGGATATCGCTTCAGAAAATGCTATGGCGATCCTGCTCATCAGTATCATTGCAAAGGGAGGAAGAAATGCTATGAGAATGACGGCGATCCCCACGATTCCGCTTCCCTGCCTTATAACGTTAAGGCTTGATGAAAGCACCGAAAAGGATTCTGCAAGTCCTCCCCCCACTATGGGAATATAGCTCCCGATAGCAAATTTCACGGTTTTGACCGCCAGTCCGTCCGCCATTGCCGCACCGTTGCTTTGCAGGGAAAGAACAAACGTCATGAGGGTCATAATAAGGGTCATGCCTCCTATTATAAGTCCCTTCATCATACGGGTCATAAAAAGGACAGTTCTGTTCTTTGTCACGGCAGAGCACACCGCAAGAATGAACAACGAATACGCCGCCGGGAAAAGCACCCTTGAAAAAAGAGTCTGGGTGAATCCTATCATCAGGGTCACACCCGTAGAGGTGACGGTTGCCGTTGTAAGATTGCCCGATGAAATGTATACTGCCTCCATTACGGGGATCATACCCATCATAGTTTCGGAAAGCACGGAAAGTAAGGATTCAACCGTTAAAAAAACAGATCTCAACGAAGCGAAAATGCTGAGAGAAAAGCAAAGAGATGAGCATAAGGAAAATATACCCTTCAGCGATTCTCCCGAAAGATTATCGGCAAAAATATGAAAGGCGGCAGAGATTACAACGCATACAAGAAGCATACACAAGGTCTCTATCGCCGGCTTCAACGCTTTTTTCAGAGCATTTTCAATAATTTTCGAAAAGAACGCTGTATCATAATCCTCAAAATTCCAGGAGTTTTTATCCGGCAATTCGTTTTTGATTTCCTCGGGAAGCGAGTCCATAAAACGGCTAAGCTTGCCCTGGGCATTCTTATCTCCCGTATCTGAAAGCTCATATTCATAGACCACGGCTCCCTGTACCTCTATACAAAGGGTGAATGACAAAAAAAGCATAAGGATAATAAGTATTTTCCTCTTCATTTTATTCTTCCTTTACACAAGTGCTTTTGCAATATCCAAAAGAGACGCAATAAGCGGAAGGCAAAGAAACAGTATCTCCGCCTTTCCCGCAAGAACTACCGCTTCCCCTACGGAATTCTCTCCTGCCTCCTTACAAATGCTCTCCGTTATATTGACAATATAGGCGATCCCCAATGATTTTAACATAATCTTTGCATACCCCGAAAAGCTTGTCCCCTCAACAAGCACAAAAATCTGAGAAACTGTTTTTGAAAGTGACGTATCAAAAACAGCACTTTCAATAAGTATGATCGCCGCTCCTGAGCACATCACGCCTACGAATCTGTGCTTTTCCTTAAGGATAAAGGAACAGGCAAGAGCAATAAGGGCGATCCCCGCTGTCTTCATCACCGTTTCCATTACAGTTCAAATACAGTTCTCACCGTTTCAAAAAGTGAGCCTATCTCTCCTACGAGCATTACGAGAACGATGATAACGCCGCAAACAGTCACAAGCATTGCCTGCTCGTCCCTCCCTGTTTTTTGTAATATCTGATTTGCGACCGCCACAAGTATGCCCACTCCAACGGTCTTAAGCAAAAGCGAAATATCCATACCAACCTGCTATATCAGTAGAATAATGACCGATCCCGCTATCAGTAACGGCAAAAGTCTGTACATTTTCAGCTTTTCGGAAAGCAAGCTGTTCTTGTCTTCAAGTATCCTTTCAAGTCGGGAAGCAGTACTTTTGCAAAGAGCGCTCTGCCCCTTTTCATAGCCGCCTCCCAGGCTTTGGAGAAAGCTTAGGGTTATCCCAAGGACCTCATCTCCCACCTTATCCTTCAAGGTGTCAATAGCTCCCTCAGCATCTCCGTTTTCAAGATAATTCAAAAAGCCCTCTCTTTCCAGAGCAGCATTTGAAAAATCGCTGTATATACGCCCTAAGGGAGATCTGAAAATCTCTATCTGCTCTCCTGCATATTCGGCAAGAGAGCAGAGCCCTTCTATTATCCCGATCTCCCGATTCTCTGCCTTGCATTTTTCCATTCCCCATGATATTGCCGCAGCTAATGTGGCCCCTGCGCCCAAGGCTGCAAAATAATTCACTTTCAAAAATCCCCTTTCGTATCGGGGCAAAAGCTGTCAATTTGCAATTCAAATTTACCGTGGTCCCTTTTAAGCCCAACGGCATAGGTAAACGCTCCCATATCCCACAGCTCCTTAATGTGGGGCTTTGATATAAGCTCGGCAAATGTTGCGCTGTGGGCACTTGCAACCGTGGGAACACCTGATCCGAAGCTGCTTTTGATCGCCTCGGAATCCATCTCGCTTCCGATCTCATCGCAAACGATAAGCTGAGGGGAAAGTGTCCTCAGCGCTGTTTCCATTCCTTTTGCACGGGGATAGCCTGAAAGAGCATCGCAGGAAAGCTCCTCACTGAGTCCGCCGCATATTTCAAACCTTGTATCGATGACCGCGATCCGCAGATTATACGGCCTTTGAGACAGCCTTGCAACAAATTCTCTGAGAGCTGTGGTTTTACCCACACCGGGTGGAGAATAAATGATCATTCCGCGGAATCCTTCGTTGAAAACAAGCCTGCATATCCCGTCTGCAGCTCCCGGTACCCTGTGAGGAATACGGATACATACGGAGCTTATATCGGTAACGGAGATTATTTGGGAATTCTCCGTTACTGCTCTTCCGCAAACCCCCGCACGGATACCGCCCTCCGTGCATATATACCCCTCTTTTATGGTCTCGCTGTGGGAATACAAAGAGTTTCCGCACAGGGCTCTCACCGTATATCCTATATCGCTTTGTGTGCATCTGACGGGGGTGATTATGTTCTTATCCCCGCTGGTTATGGCAACCGCCCCGCCGCTTCGCAGGCGCAATTCGCTCACATTCCCCCGATATAATGACAGGCTCTTTCTTACCGCCTCCGAAAGGTGATGAGGAAGAAAGCTGAGCGCTGTTTCCTCGAAATTCGTATTTTTCTGATCCATATATTACTTTGGCCTTTCTGTATGTAAAGCTTACAGTAATATATACTCGGACAATCTCTGATCTATTCCCTTGAAAGCCTTTTTCTTATATCCGCTGAAAGCTCCCTAGAAAGCTGATCCACACCCTTGAAATCCATTGCTTCCTTGTATATTTTTTCCAAGGCAAAATGATAATTTCCCGCTTCTCTGAGATTTTCAAGAGATCCTTCCATCATTGCTTTATAGCATTTGGCAGAAAAGCTTATCTTCTGCTTCACCTCTCCCATAAGCTCCTTATTGATAAAACGGCAAAGATTGATGCTTTTCTCGTATTCCCGTCCTTCTCTGTACGGAACGAAGGCCGTTTTCTTTTCGGGAATATATATTTCACCGATACCGTATACGGGCGAAAGAGAAATACAGATATCACAGCCCGTCATCTGTAAAGCGCAGATCAGCTTATCAAAAAATAATGGAGAAAGAAAGCCGCAATCCTTTACAGAGAAGATATGCTCTGCCTCTTCAAAAGATGTTACTCTCACCGCACCCTTCATAGATATTGCCATGGTACGCCTTCTTTGTATTTCTCCTTTCT
>SVQJ01000069.1:7339-8440 GCA_015065395.1 Oscillospiraceae bacterium | reverse complement strand
TCTCTTCCGCAGTGCGGCGCCGAATTCCGCGCCGTTTGTAATCATCATGTTCCGTATCCTTTCGCCGTACGGCGAAGCAGTGAGGGGGTGTAGTATGGGAAAGTCTGTTAACGATTATTACAGCGAAAAAATGAAAAAGCTTTTGGAAATGCAGAGCAGTCGGCAGGAAACTCAGCTTCTTGCGTCTCCTGCCCAAAGTAATAATGCTAAGACCGCTACCCCTAAGGGACAGGCTTCAGCGGGCGACGGAAAAGGCTATTATGAGCAGTTTCGCAGTAAGGTCGAAAAAGAGAGACACGACAGGTATAGGCAAGATGCAAAAAATGCCGCTAAAGCCAAAACTCAAAGCCGCCCCTCGGCTGACCGCCCCTCGGATAAAACGGAAAGGATAAGGATAAATCCCGAGCAGACCGCCAAGGACAGATACGAAGAAAATGTCCGCTACGAGGAGGCCATGCAGACAGCCAAAAAGGCAAGAGTCAAGCGCAGGCTTCGGGACGGTCTCATTTCGATCGGACTGATCTTTGCACTCCTTATCGCCGTAGGAGTGGTTGTCTACAGATTGCTGTTTGTAATAAACGACCTGAGCTTTCAGGGCAGCACGTCATATTCCTCAGAGGAGCTTCTCCTTGCCTCAGGTGTTATGGAGGGGGATCACCTGTATTCATTCTCCTCAAAGGAAAAGGGCGAGCTTATATCGCTGAGATGCCCGATGATCAGCGAGGTCGATGTGGAAAGAACTCCCCCGGGAAAGATAGTCTTTAACGTGACTGAGGAAACGGGCGTGTTCTACGCGGATTTTTACGGAGAATACAGAACCATGAGCGAAACGCTCCGGATATTGGATCCCGTTTCCGCAAAGGATGCGAAAGATGCAGGATATATAAAGCTGAAGCTTCCCGATATCGTCAGCGCAACTGCAGGTAAGGTGCCTGAATATGCATCGGTGAGAAATGACGAGTATGTGTTCAATGTGTGCGAGGCAGTTCTCGAAAGCGCCCTTGCCCAAAGGGTGGGGAATGTGGATCTCAGCGATAAATACGATATTACGATGAGTGTTGACGGAAAATATAAAATTAAATTCGGCGACAGCGAAAGCAT
>SVQJ01000069.1:4381-7329 GCA_015065395.1 Oscillospiraceae bacterium | reverse complement strand
GCAACCATCGATGTGTCCGATCTTTCGCAAACCAGCGTTGTTGTGGACGACGGAATAGATCTGGAATAGACTTTTGTATTATGCGATTGTAAAAGAGAAGCATAATAGGCGAATGCATAAAAGGCATGAAATCTGCTGATTTCATGCCTTTTTGAAGGATTTTTTGCAAAAAAATAAAATAAATGATAAAAATATTGAAAAAAGACTTGAAAAACTCTTTGAAAGAGTATATTATATTGTGTGTATGTAGTTTTTCAGTGCTATAAGTACATGGTGAAAACGAATGATCGCGGCATAAAAGCCGTAAAAAAAGACGGAGGATTAACAGATGCCTTTTGAACTTGACGAAGAATTTGAAAGTGGCGTGAATATTAAAGTAGTCGGTGTCGGCGGCGGCGGAAACAATGCGGTAACCCGTATGATCACATCCAATGTTCGCGGAGTTGACTTTATTGCCATCAATACAGACAAGCAGGCTCTTCAGAAGTCTGCTGCAACCCATAAGATCACCATAGGTGATAAGATCACCAAGGGTCACGGAGCAGGCTCCAATCCCGAGGTAGGTGCTAAGAGCGCAGAGGAGAGCATTGAGGAGATCAAGCAGGCTCTCGCAGGCGCAGATATGGTGTTTATCACCACCGGTATGGGCGGCGGTACAGGTACTGGCGCAGCTCCCGTTGTTGCAAGAGTTGCAAAAGAGATGGGTATGCTCACTATCGGTATAGTAACAAAGCCCTTTGCATTTGAGGGAAAGAAGAGAAAGGAGCAGGCTGATACAGGTATTGCTTGCCTTAGCCAGTATGTTGATTCTCTTGTTATTATCCCCAATGAGAGACTTAAGCAGGTAAGCGAGAAGCCTATCACCATGCTCAATGCATTTGAGATCGCAGATGATGTGCTTTCTCACGGTGTTCAGTCTATTTCCGA
The DNA here is from genome assembly GCA_015065395.1 of Oscillospiraceae bacterium. GTDB lineage: Bacteria > Bacillota > Clostridia > Oscillospirales > CAG-272 > Avispirillum. The sequence goes on along the minus strand of SVQJ01000069.1, from coordinate 6,402 downwards.
GCTTATCAATGTTCCCGGATACATAAACCTTGACTTTGCTGACGTAACAAGCGTTATGCACGATGCTGGCTATGCTCACATGGGCGTTGGCTATGCAACAGGTAAGGAAAAGGCAGAGCTTGCAGCTAAGGCTGCAATTTCCAGCCCCCTTCTCGAAACCTCCATCAACGGTGCTCGCGGTATTCTCGGTAATATCACAGCATCTCCTGATATCAGTATGGAGGATATCGATACCGCTTGCACCATGATCGCAAACGAGGCTCATGAGGATGCCACAGTTATCTGGGGTGTTGCCTTCGATCCTTCTATGGAGGATGCAATGAAGGTAACTATCATCGCAACCGGTTTTGAGAACGAGAAGGAGCCCTTCGGCTCCGAAGCTCCTGCACAGGCTCCCGTTAAAAAGGCAGAGCCCGTAGCAGTTAAGAAGGAAGAGCCTGCAAAGCCCGCAGTAGCAACTGAGGATATTTCCGATGATGAGCTTGACGAGCTTCTCGGTATGCTTGAAGGCAAGGAAAAGAAGTCCGAGCCCCAGACCCCCGATTATTCCGGCGGCCTGAGACGTTACTTCTGATTAAAATAATAAGATTTGAAAAAAGGAGCTGTTATTTCAGCTCCTTTTTTGAGTGAAAAGAGAAGAGAAACGGAACATTTCCGCGAGGCGGAAATGGGTTTTATTTGGTAAGGCTAAGATTAAATAGTATCGTAGGGGCGACCATTGGTCGTCTGTTTTGACTGACTGTGTGGATACAGTTTTCTTGTTCTTTCCTTGAAAGGAAAGAACCAAAGGAACTTTTAGTAGACAACGATTGCGAAAAGGCAAAAAGGTCCTAAAAAGGAGAAAGCCCACAGAAATGAGCTCGTTCATTTCTGTGGGCTTTCTCCTTTTTAGGTTAAAGGCATCTACGGTGCCGCTGTCAGAGCATCTTGATGCTCTGACGTGCCTTTTGCCTTGCAAAATTCAGCTAAATCCATTTTACAAAGTTTTTTGCCGAGCTTTTTTTCAAAAAAGCGGCCGTTTTACCTCAAAATAAAAAAGTCTGACAAAGCGTGATCGTTCTGCCAGACTTTAATACTATATTGCGGTAAAACTAAGGGATAGGTGCAATTTGTCAGTCTTTTTTCTTAGCTCTCTTTCTTGCGGGGCGTCGGTGCTCTGTGCTGCATTGACGGTAATCGAAAATGGGGGGCACGTTTGCGGTGTTTCTGTCAAATTCTCTGCCGTCGCGCTTTGCCTTCGCCTCCTCGATAAGGAACCAAAGCTCAGTGATGATCGTCTCTCCCTCGCGGATATCGGGAAGGATAAGGCCGCCGTTTTCGTTAAGAACTGCCTCTGCCACCTCGATATCTCCCAAATGGATGTGTGCAAGGGTCTTGTAAAGGCGGACTCTGCCGTTTGCTCTAACCTTTTCGGGCATGGAATCGGAAAGATGCATTGCCTCCTCGTACATTTCTGCGGCGATAAGGCATTCCATAGCCTCCTTTGCGAGAGAGATATCATTGGGAAGCATCTTTGCCGCATCGCGGATGAGAAGCGCGCAGTTTTCGCGGTCGCCGATAACTTTTTTAACGATGCTCTGCCCGTAAAGCGCCCAAGCGGAAGGCTTCATTTCGTAGGATTTTGCAAGGATATGCCAACCGTCATTAAGTCTTCCGTCTGCAACGTATGTCATGCCGAGCTGGAGATAAGCATACCAGTTATCCTTGTCGCTCTCCTCGCAGGCAGCTTCCATAAGTCGGGTCCAATCCCCCTGAAGCATCCAGGAAACGGGGGATATCTTGGGGTCGTGACAGAGGAATTTTCCCTCGTTCATAAGTTTTTCCCAGTCAGCCTGTTCGTCGCCGATCTCACCGAAATCAAGATGAGCTGCCATTCGGGGGCGACCGTTCTTCTCGCGGAGTTTATTTTCAAGTGCAGCCCAGCCGCTTCCGTAGAATTTAAGCTCTCCCTGAGCCTTGCTCGTTGCCATTTTTTTGGTATCGGCAAGGATCTCGTCCATTTTCTCGTCTGTGATGATCTC
>SVQJ01000069.1:0-4371 GCA_015065395.1 Oscillospiraceae bacterium | reverse complement strand
CGTCAAGCTTTTGTGCCACCTCAGCCTTTGCCTTTTGCCAGTCTCCGTGAACGGTATCTCCGTCTGCACTCATAGCACCGTATGCCTCAAGCCACTCCCAGGTGGTGTGGGGAGGCATGGGGACGCACTCGTACTGGGTATAAGCAAGACCGGCCTGAAGCTCTATATATCTGTCGGGGCTTTTGTCTGTGGTAAGATACTCCTGCCAGCGGTCTCCGCCGGGGTTCTGACCCCAGCAGAAGAGCTTTCTGCCCTTTAAGCGGTAAGTGGAGGTCTGAACGAGGCCGTAGCCGTCAGCGTCCAGAGCCGCTTCAAATTTTCTTTTCTTGTGGGGGATATTATAGAAATAGTCACCTGCCGCGGGAACGTTTATGGGGTATGTAACGTCATCGCCGTTGTACTCGGGAATGGGAGCAAGGCTTGTGTTGTTATCTGCCACGTAAGCGCTGTCTGCGTTAACGATAACTCTGGTATCGGGAGTTTCGGGAACGGCAATGTTAGACCACCAGTACATGGGTACCACGTCGGGCAGCGGGTTGATTATTCTGTTTCGCGCGAAAAGCACCTGAGAGCCCTCGGGAAGGAAGAAGTCCATCTGCTTGACAACTCGGCGTATTCTCTCGTATTCGTACATACGGAGAACGGGGGTGCCGTCCTCAAGGACGGTGGTTGTTGTGAAAAGGGTGTCGCAGGTGTGGACGTTGTGACCGAATATGCCGCAGTTCCACTCAACGCCGCCCGCAGTCCACGCGTTTCTGATAGCTAAGTTGCAGGGACGCATAACGGGATTGCAGAAAAGAAGATCCTTTCCTGTTTCCTTGTCTATAAGCGACATAAGCTTTCCGCCCCATTCGGGCAGAAAGACTGCGCGCAGAAATTTGTTTTCCAGAGAGACTGCGTTCATTGTTTTATCAAAAAGCTCTCTGTCGTACATATCCTGCATCTTGTAGGGAAATGCAGAGGGAACATGACCGTAGCCTATGAAAAGCTCATCGTCCTCTGAAAGACCGGAGTCTCCGTTTCTGTGCCAGAAATTCAGCTTCTGAAGACCGGGAAGGGTAGAGGTGCCGTTCATTTCCTGGCAGGGCATGGTGAATGAAAAGAATTTAAGCTCAGATGCCATTATTTATACCGTAACCTTTCTTATTTTTCGTCTTTGCACAGATGGGGGATGACCTTTGTGATGTCCCCTGCGCCCATAATTATTATCATATCGCCGCGCTTTGTCTTTTCGTTCAGATATGCGGCAATATCACTGAACTGGGATATAAAGGTGCAGGCCGTGCCCTTTTCCTTTATGCTGTCGCAAAGTGCCTCGGAGGATATGCCGTAAACATTAGTCTCGCGGGCAGAATATATGGGTGCGATTATCATTTCATCAACGCCCTTTGAAAGAGAAGACGCGAAATCGTCAAAAAGCTCGGCAGTTCTTGAATAGGTGTGGGGCTGGAAAACGCAGAACACTCTGTCGTATCCCATGGAGCTTGCGGCGCTGAGCGTTGCAGCGATCTCCGTTGGGTGATGAGCGTAATCGGAATAAACAGCCGCTCCCGAGAGACTGTCGGAGCATTTATCCATTCTCCGTCCGGCACCTGAGAATTTTTCAAGCGCGCGGGATATAGCCTCGCCGGAAATACCGCAAAGGTGGCCTGCCGCCGCCGCACAAAGGGCATCGCAAATGCTGTGCGCTCCGGGAACGTTAAGCTTGATACGGCAGATCTCCTTGTCAAAATGATAGAAGGTGAAATGTCCGCAGCCGCGAACGAAGGTAATGTCATCTGCTCTGTACTCCGCATCGTCACATTCAACTCCGAAGGTAACAAGCCGACCCTCAAAGCCTTCAGCCGCCTTCATAACGTCATCGTCGGCACAGTTGACAAGGGCGATACCGCCGTTTGTGCGTGCCATAAAATTACGGTAGGAATCGTGGATCTGCTTCATGGATTTGAAATAATCCACGTGGTCCATCTCGATGTTGAGAACTGCGGCGATGGTGGGATAGAATGAAAGGAACGAATCCATATATTCGCAGGCCTCGAAAACGAAATAATCCTCGCCGCCGATGCGGTGGGCACTGCCGATATCCTTCATCGTTGCACCGCAGGAAACCGTGGGATCGAGACCGCCCTCGGTAAATACAAGCTCGGTCATAGACGTGGTGGTGGATTTTCCGTGCATACCGGAGATACCGATCCTCTCCTTGTAGCCGGACATGAGATATCCAAGATAATCTGCACGGGAGATGCAGGGGATCCCCTTTCTCATTGCCGCCGCATATTCGGGATTGCTTTCGGAAATGGCAACCGTAAAGATAAGGGCATCGCATCCCTCTATATGGGAGGCGTCTTCCTCATAATAAACCGTGATCCCGCTCTCCTCAAGCTCCTCGGTGAAAGCGCTTTTGGCACGGTCATAGCCGGAAACATCGTGTCCCCGAAGCTTGGAGATGCGAGCAAGGGAGCACATACTGACACCGCCGATACCGCAGAAAAAAAGCTTTTTCTTACCGTCCAGAAGCTTTCCTATAAGCTCGGCGCCGAAATGAGTGTTGTCAAGAGCCATAATTTCCTCCGTGAAAGTGTGTATTACCATCCATTATATAACAGTATACCACAGTCTTTGGAAAAATGAAACAGAAATTATAAAAATCTCTTCGAAAGGAAAGAATCAAGGCACTTTAGGAAAGCAAAGACAGGGAAAAGGAGCTGAAAAGAGGAAAGAGCACAAAAATGAGCCTGCTCATTTTTGTACTCTTTCATTTTTTGCGTTATTATGCGTTGCAAAGATTTGCAAAACCGATCATCAAAGCTTTTTCACGTTTTTTCAAAAAGCTTCGCTGTCCTTAATTCTTGCCCCATGCTTCGATAGGCTCACCGTTCATCAGGCGCTCCGTATCGTTGACCACCTTTTCCACTGTATCCGCATACACATAAAACTCTCCCTTTCCGTCTACCGTAACGAGGGAATGTCCCGTTGTGTACTGATAAAAGCTGAGTGTTACCTCATCGCCGGAAAGCGTTTTATATGAGAAGGTAAGTGTTGCATTGGAGGGATCCGAAACGAGAGCATCCCTCTCCTCATCAGTCATGGTATAGCCGCTGTCAGAGCTGCAATAGTCCTGGACCGCTATGGCATAGAAGGTCTGATAATACTGTCTGAAATTATCCACGTCGCTCTTTTCAAATTCTTTGCCGTTTGCCGTGATCTTGAGGACGGGGTCACCGTCTGCCGCCACGCTGTGGGAGAACTTGAATTCCACCGTTCTTTCGGGGGTGGTGACTGTCATATCCGAAAGGGTGACAAGGTATCTCTGGAAGAGATGGGAGTCTATCCAATCAATGAGCCTGTATTCGAGATAATCAAATTTGGAGCCGTCGCACACACCTATGATATTGGGGGACATTACAGACCAGACATAATAATTTCCGTCCTCATTCATCTCGCTGAAGCGCAGGTCAAGAGTTGCACCGTTATATTCAAAGGTGATGCGCGTTGCAGGATCGCTGAGTCCTACAGCCTCCAGATCCTCTTCATTTGCACCAAGCTTGTAGCAGCTGTCGGCAAAGAGGCTCATATATGAATAGATGATCTCAAAATATTTGGCGCTGTTGGGATAATAGGTGGCAGGATAGTTCATCATGACCTCTGCCAGGGCTTCCTTATTCTCCTGCTCCTCTTTTTCAAGAAGCTCAAGGCTGAAAAGCTTTTCTCCGTGCTTATATACGGTGAAATCCTCAACCGTATAGTAATCGTTCTGATCGATCCCTCCGCAGAGAAGGGGAGTTACGTATTCCTCTATGGGAACGAGCACGGTCGCTCCTATATTCTCGCTGAGGACGTAGACGCTTTCTCTTCCGTCCAGCTTACAGTAGTATCCGTTACCGGGGATGATCCTGTCTCCCACCCAGACCTTGTACCAGTCTCCGTTGAAGCCCTTGACGGTCCAGCTTGCCTGAGGCTCATCGAGACCGTACTCCGCGATCTTTTCTTTAGAGAGATCTGATCCTACCTTTGTTTTGGAAAGGGAATAGGAGGTAACGTTAAGGAGATTTGCAAAGAGAGTTTCATCAAAGAGAGCGGAATCGTAGCCTTTTATATAAAACTCTCCCTTTCCGTCATTGACGAACACAAAGCCGCCGTGACTGTTATCCACGGTGATGGTCTCGATCTCCCCCCTTGAAAGAGCATTGAACATAAAGACCTGATCCTTCGCGTGGAGCTGCTCTCCGTCCTCAAGCTCGACCTTTGGGGTATCATCCTCTTCTCCCGCAGGCTCCTTTGAGAAAAGCTGAGCGTTCAGCACAAAATATGCGCTGATACAAACAACAGCTATCACGCTCAGAACGATCAGCAGTATTGTCTGTCTCTTCA
>SVQJ01000068.1 GCA_015065395.1 Oscillospiraceae bacterium | reverse complement strand
CTCTGATCGCGGAATACGTATACGAACGCAGGGCATGAAACGACCTCGCCATCCTCATTTGTTATGGCGGTGTGGGTGCTGTCATAGAATCGGGCACAAAGGCTCTCATTTCCGATACCCGATGCACGTAGCGCTATACCGTAGTTGGGTGCCGCTCCCGTGCTCCATTTCTGCGCAGCTTCCGTTATATCGAAGCTGTATGCAACACCGTCCGCGCTAACGTCGTTGTAATACACATAATCAAGCACGTTGCTGTAGTCCGCACGTCCGTTGCTTCCAAGACAAAGAACCTCGTTCTCGTCAATATCGGAGGTGTTCCAGTCCTCTGTTATCATATATGCATTTATCTGCATATCCCTTGATGAGGAGGAGAAATTACCTCTGAAGCTGTACAGATTGAGGCTTGCGCTGACTATGCTTGCAGTCTCGCCTACGATATCAGACATATCGTTGTACAGCATCGCCTGAACTTCGCTTGTCAGACCGGTGGAGGTATCGTATCTGTTGCCTACCTTCAGATATACCTTTTCTCCGGCATTGGAAAGATTTCCGGCAGCGGAAGCAAAGATTCCCGTGGTATCCTTAACTGTATCTATATTGCTTTTCTCAACGGGCGGGTCAACGGTCACAGGGTATACTCTTTCTGCACTGAGCATCCACGCCTTGTCGGGAGTGAGCATGTAGGTATAGGTACCGTCTTCATTCTCAGTAAGGCTCACATCTATATCCGAGCTCATTGCGCCTATCTTGTCATACATATACGGAGATGCAATGGTTATAACCGCCGTGCTGTCACCGTCAAAAAGGACAACGGAGCCGTCCTCACCAAGCACAGGAACAAGGCCCTCAGCTTTAACGGTAAAGCTCAAGGCTTTGGTTGCCGCACTTCTTTTTTCTATGATTATGTTCTCTTTGAGGGTGGTTCCCGAAATATTGTACTGCACATTGATATCGTCCATCGCCATGGGATATCCGATATCGCTCACAGCACCCTCTACCGACATATACATATCCGAAAGAGAGCGCACCGCCTCGGAAAGAGTCGTTTCGAGTTTCTCTGCATCCTCTGCGCTCTTTTGGAAATTTGCTTCAAAGGTCTCTGCTGAAAGCACGCTCGCACTTATCGCCTCGCTAAGAGCGGCGATCTTATCCGCGCTCTCGCCTTGAGCTCTCTTTTCGCCGTACTGCGCCTCCACATTCTCCGTCCCTTCGAGAATAAAGGAGACGGAATTTTCCCCTACGGCGTAAGTCACCGGGGTCTCTCCGTCAAATTCACGGGGAAAAGAAATTTCCACAGGGCCTTCCTTTGTCCTGTAAAGTTCAACGGAATCAACGGTCACTTCTTCAAGACTGTTGTCGATCTCGAGCATTTCGCCGTCTTTTTCAAAATGTATCTGCACGGGATATACCGCCGCAGTATATGAGCCGTCACTCATTCGGAAGACCTTCATGTTTTCTGTCCGTTCTTCCGTCAGCTCACCAAGTATGTACGGCAATGATTCAATGCTGTTCTCGGATTTTAACACCGCGTTTTCTACAGGCGCAGTGCCTTCGCTCTCTGCCGCATTTCCCCGTCCTGCCGCTATTGCATATATCGGCAATGACTGAAACGCGATCACAATGCTAAGTAAGACCGACAGCATCGTTTTACTTGCGTTTTTCATGCTTTTCACCTCTTTTCATTGATATTTGATTACGCGCACACAATTTCGGCGTTCTGCATACACATATCCAAATTAATTATATCAATTTTATGCATTTATGTCAATATTTTCCCGCCCCAAAACACAAAAATCCACCGCTTATTGAAGCGGTGGATTTCATTTCAAATATTCAATTATGCTTCTGCTTTATCGGAATCAGCTGCATCGCTGTCAGCTGCATCGGAATCTGCTGCATCGGAATCTGCAGATGCGCTGCCGTCAGCCTTATCATCAGCCTCGCCCTTGTCAGCGTCGCCCTTTGTTGCGTCGTCCTTATCTGCCTCGTCACCGTGGTCATGACCCTCGTGCTCGTCCTTATCAGCATCATCAACAACATCTTCAAGCTCATTATCTGTGCCGAGAGAGCCGTTGGTGTTATCAGCGTTGATTACATATACTGCAACAACGAGGATAACAAAAATGATCGCTACGATAGTGGTGAGAACGGAGAGCTTCTTGTTAATAGTCTGAGCCTTGGACTTGCCAAAGAAGGTTTCAGCTCCGCCTGCGATAGTGCCGGAAAGGTTATGTGCCTTGCCCTGCTGCATGAGAACTGCGATGATAAGGAACACTGCAAATACGATAAGGATAATGCCGATAACGGTCATAATAGGTCCCATTTTGAATCTCCTTTTATGTTAAATCAATAATTTACTATATATTCCGCCCAATACGGACGCTTAGTTATTGTATCACAACAAAAAAGAAAATGCAATAGGAAATTTATTTTTTTACAAAAAAGTATTAAAAAACCTTTTTCTGCATTATTTGAAGTATTTTTCAAGGCGGGGAACCGCTGTTCGGACAATGAGATTCAGCTCGCTGTCGCTGAGAGAGGTACATCTTGCATCCTCATATTCCTTATCCACAAGGGCCTTTATTCGTGCTATCTCCTCACTTCTCTTCGAAAGCTTTTCGCTGCACCCCTTTTCCGAAAGTCGGGTATTGACCCAATATGCCACCCCGGCAAGGCCGCTGTGGGCATCCACGGCTACCGATGCAGGACGGCCGAGTATCGCCTCCGTATTGAATATATTATATATTTCCTGATCCTTCAGAAGTCCATCTGCGTGGATGCCAGCTCTCGTCACGTTAAAATCTCTGCCAACGAAGGGGGTTCTCGGCGGGATAACATATCCCATCTCGTTCTCAAAATAACGAGCGATCTCGGTGATAACGGACAGATCCATTCCGTCTCTCGTGCCCTTCAGGGATGCATATTCCATGCACATAGCCTCCAAGGGGCAGTTGCCCGTCCTTTCTCCGATACCGAGAAGAGAGCAGTTAACTCCGCTTGCTCCATAGAGCCACGCTGTGGACGCATTGGTCACCACCTTATAAAAATCATTATGTCCGTGCCATTCAAGCATTGAGGAGTCTATTCCGGCATAGTGGTTAAGACCGTAGATGATACCGGGAACGCTTCGGGGAAGGGCTGCGCCCTGGTACGTGACTCCGTATCCCATGGTATCGCAGGCACGGATCTTAACGGGAATACCGTACTCAACACCAAGCTCGCGGAGAGCTTCCGCAAAGGGAAGGACGAAGCCGTAAAAATCCGCTCTGGTTATATCCTCGAAATGGCAACGGGGACGTATGCCCATTTCAAGCACCTGGCGGATAACACCGAGATATTTTTCCATGGCGCCCTTACGGGTGAGACCCATCTTATTATATATGTGGTAATCCGAGCAGGAAACTAAAATTCCGGTCTCCTTTATACCAAGGCTTTTGACAAGCCTGAAGTCCTCTGCGGATGCTCGGATCCAGCTTGTGATCTCGGGAAACTCATATCCCAGATCCATGCACGCCTTCAACGCCTCTCTGTCCTTTTCGGAATAGACAAAAAATTCACTTTGGCGGATAAGCCCCTTCGGACCTCCCAACCGATGCATAAGCTTATAAAGATCAACTATCTGCTTTACCGCAAAGGGCGCGCCCGCCTGCTGTCCGTCACGGAAGGTGGTATCGGTGATCCATATATCCTTGGGCATATTGATGGGAACATGGCGGTGATTGAAGGAAACACGGGGCACCTCATCATAGCTGTATAGCTGACGGTAAAGATAGGGAGTCTCCCGTTCCTGGAGGGAATAGTGGTAAACAGACTGTTCTATAAGATTTGTGGTATCGGAAAACTCAACTCTTCCGTCCCTCTCGCCGTTTATATCGTTAAAAAGCTTTCTGCCGTTTTCAAAAGCCATTTATCGTCACCTGCTTTCAATTTTTACATTGATAGCAATTATATACCACATTTTGCATGATGTCAAGAAAGAAAATGCAAAAACCGCCCTTTTGCGGGCGGTTTTATTGTTTTTAAGAAATAACAGCGGTGTTTTCTTTCATTTTCTCCATTTTCTTTTCAACCTTTTCGGCTATTTGCTCTCCGTTGAAGCCGCAAAGGGAATAAAGCTCTCCCAGTTCGCCGTGGACAAGAAAATCCTCCACCGCAACAACAAGGGTATCGCAGCTGACATCGTTTCCCGAGAGTAGGGCGCAAACAGCCTCTCCCATTCCTCCCCGATGCATACTTTCCTCAACTATACAAACCAAGCGTGCGCCGCGAAGCTGAGACAAGAGTGCTTCCACATCCAGGGGAAAAAGCTTGACAAGCTTCACAACTTTTGTTTTATACTTTTGTGATAGCAGCTCCGATGCCTTAACTGCCTCTGCGGTTATTCTGGAATAAGTAACGAAGACAATATCGCATTCCTCTCCCGGTGTTGCAAGGATGCCGTCTCCCGCCGAAGAGAAGGAGCTTCTGTCATACTTCCGCTCGCCGCCCTTGGGATAACGGATGGCGCAAAGGCCCTCTCCGCCTATGCATTTTTCAAGGCATCTTTCCGTTTCCTCAAAAGTTTCGGGCGAATAAAGAGTTATACCCGGAACGGTGGAAAGCAAGGGGACATCGAAAACGCCCTGATGGGTGACACCGTCCCCCGGAACAAGGCCCGCACGGTCCACCGCAAGGACCGCGTGTACCCCTTGAAGAGCGATATCCTCAAGTATCTGATCGTACGCTCTTTGCAGGAACGTGGAATAAAGTGCGCATACAGGTACCTTTCCGCCGATGGCAAGGCCGCCCGCAAAGGTAACGGCGCATTCCTCCGCGATACCCACATCAAAAAATCTATCGGGATATTTTCCTTTGAAATAGGAAAGACCGGTTCCTGTATCCATAGCCGCAGTTATTGCGGTAATATTCTCATTTTCCTCCGCAAGAGCACAAAGATGCTTTCCAAACACAGATGAAAAATTGGCATCATAGCTTGCCTCAGCTCCAACGCTGGGATCAAAATTCCCCGCAAAATGGTATATATCCGGCTTATCCTCTGCGGGAATATAGCCCTTACCCTTCTTGGTTATCATGTGGATAAGGGTGGTGCCGTCCTTAGTCTTTGCCTCCTGCAGAAGTGCTTCCATCTTTTTCTCATCGTTTCCGTCCACGGGACCCATATAATAAAGACCCATGCTTTCAAACATATTGGTATGAAGAAGCACCCTTTTGAAAAATTCCTTCACATGAAAGGCTCCCATTGTTATTCCCTTGCCGATAAGAGGCACGTGATTGAGCCCTGTCTGGAGTCTTTTTTTGAACTTAAAATATTTTCTTGAGTTTCTCAGGCGGGTGAAATAATTTGCCATTCCTCCCACGTTCTGGGAAATTGACATTTCATTATCGTTAAGTATGATTATCAGCCTAAGATCCTCTCCATGGCAGTTATTCAGAGTTTCGTAGACCATGCCGTTGGTAAAGGAGCCGTCGCCGATGACGGTGACAGTATAGCCGCAGTTTCCGCTCAAAGCTTTTGCCCGAGCAATACCCAGCGCTGCAGGAAGAGCGCTTCCGGAATGACCTGCGGTGAGAAGATCGTGCTCGCTTTCCCCCCTTGATGTAAAGCCGGAAAGCCCCCCGAAAGTTCGGAGGGTGGAAAAACTTTCATATCTTCCCGTGATAAGCTTATGGGCATAGCACTGATGGCCCACATCGAATACTATTGCATCCTCGGGAGATGAAAAGACCCGGTGAAACGCCACGGTCGCCTCCACTACTCCCAGATTCGACGCAAGATGTCCGCCGTTTTTAGCCGCAGTCTCTATTATCTTTTCCCGTATTTCGTTTATAAGTATTTCGGTATCACCGTCTGAAAGCTTTTTTACATCAGACGGATTTTTTATGTTCTCAAGCATATCGAAGTTACCTTTCGTTCTGCTTATTTCAGTTTTTCAGCTTCAGCTGCGGCAAGCTCAAGGGCATATATGCAGGAAAGAGCTCGGATCTCATCTCTTGAAAGGGTGCTGTCAAATCTTGCAACCGTGCTGCTGCAGCCAAGAGAAGAGCATACCCCGAAGCACACGGTGCCCACAGGCTTCTCCTCAGTTCCCCCTCTGGGGCCTGCAATGCCGGTCACGGATACCGCAATATCGCTGCCGCACAGCCTTCGCACTCCTATGGCCATCTCTCTTGCCGTGTTCTCCGAAACCGCACCGCAGGATATGAGCGTTTCGCTCTTAACACCCAGGGCTCTTTCCTTGACCGAATTTGAATATGAAACAACGCCTCCCAGTACCACATCGGAGGAGCCCGGAACAGCCGTAAGAATGGCATTTATCAGTCCCCCGGTGCAGGATTCCGCTGCCGCAAGCGTAAGCTTTTTTTCTCTGAAAAGCGAAAGCAGCCTTTCAGCTTTTGTTCTGATATCAGTCATAACCGTCCGCCCTCTGAAGCAATAAACGCATTTATTGTTTTATTATACACTATTTTGTCATTTCTTGCAAGAGGGGGATTTTGTACAAATTCAAAAACCACAAACGTGAGGCATCAGACTGAAATACGCGTGCTGAAAAATCGGCCGCTATCGTATATTCCCTTATTGAAAGGCATGGATCGAAAATTAATTGCGTTTATTTTCGTTTATCATTCTGTGCAGTTCGTCAAGGGCATCGGAGAGAGAGCCGCATCGGTCTATGAGACCGCAGCTTACAGCCTCGGTGCCGTCTATAAGGCTACCTGTATCCGTTGCTATCTGATCCGTTCTCCTGAGCATTGCTCTGAAATTTTCTTCACTTACGCCGGAATGACCCGTTATAAAGCTTATTATCCTGTCCTGCATCCGTTCAAAATAGTAATAGGTCTGCGGAACGCCGATAACCACGCCGCTGATGCGAACAGGATGTATGGTCATGGTGGCGGAGGGAACGATAAAGGATCTGTCTGCACACACAGCAAGAGGCACCCCAATGGAATGCCCTCCCCCAAGCACCAGAGAGACCGTCGGCTTTTTCATTCCTGCCACCATTTCAGCTATCGCAAGCCCTGCCTCCACGTCTCCTCCCATGGTATTGAGAACAAGAAGAAGTCCGTCTACATCGTCAGATTCCTCAATGGATACGAGAAGAGGGATGATATGCTCGTATTTCGTTGCCTTCTGACCGTCACCAAGCTCATAATGCCCCTCAATCTGCCCGATTATTGTCAGACAATGTATTCTGACCCCGTCCTTTTTCGCTATCACGCCTCCGCTTTCGCATATCTCATCCATTTTTTCCGCAGATCCGTTATCCCTTTTTTCTTCATCCATTGTCTTTTCCCTACCCTTCTGCTTTCTGAGCTTTTCTTTAATATTGTTCCGCTCGCGAGCTTATTTATTCGCTAAGCCTTCGGCAATTCTCCCAAATTTCATAAATACTGTTGAAAGTTCAAAAGGTTTGTGATATACTGAGGGTTACCTAAATCAGAAGCAGGGCTTTCTTTGAAGCTTTGCTTTATCGTCCCCCTCTCGTGCTGTGCGCCCCGAGGTACAAGAAAGGCATGGTCAGATTATGGACATAGTTATTGCAGGCTGCGGTAAGATCGGCACCACCGTTATCGAAAGCCTGTCCAATGAAGGTCACAGTGTTACGGCAATAGACAAAAGCAGCGATACCCTTGATCGGATCTCCGATATGTACGACGTTATGACGGTTTGCGGAAACGCCGCCGACTGTGACGTTCTGGATGAAGCCGCAATCGACAAGGCAGAGCTCTTCGTAGCTATTACCGACTCGGATGAGCTTAATATGCTTTGTTGCTATATTGCAAAAAAAATGGGCGCCAAAAATACCATCGCCCGTATACGTACCCCGGGTTACACGGAAAAAAGCCTCGGCTTCTTGCGCCAGCATCTGGATCTGTCCGTTTCCGTAAACCCTGACAGGCTCGCGGCAGAAGAGCTTTACAATATGCTGAAGATCCCCAGCGCGATGAACGTGGAAACATTTTCGCGCCGCAATTTCGAAATGATCGAGCTGAAGGTGCGTGAGGGCTCCATTCTTTGCAGAAAAAAGCTTATGGAGCTGAAAAGAAAATTCCCGGGAGAATATCTCATCGGCGTTGTTCGAAGAGGGGATCAGACTTATATCCCCGACGGTAATTTTGAGATCCTGGAGAATGATATAATCGGTATAACCGCATCCCACACGGAGATCCATAAGCTTTTCAAGGCTCTCGGTATCATGCAAAGACAGGTAAAAAGCGTGCTCATCGTCGGAGCAAGCCGCACCGCTTATTATCTTGCAAAAATGCTCATTGCCGGCGGAAGTAATGTTACGATTGTGGAAAAAGACAGGCAGCGATGCCATGAGGTGAGCGAAAAGCTGAGAAACGCAGTTATTATCCACGGCGACGGTGCAAACCAAGAGCTTCTCTTAGAGGCAGGAATCGAAAACGCGGATGCCTTTGTCTCTCTCACAGGCATGGACGAGGAAAATATCCTTCTCTCATACTACGCAAATTCCAAAAACGTTCCCAAGGTCATCACAAAGATCAACCGCAAGGAATTTGCACTTATCTCAAAGAAAATGGGGCTTGAGACCATAATCTCTCCCAAAAGCATAACGGCGGATATTTTCATCCGCTATGCAAGAGCTCTCAAGAACTCTCTCGGAAGCAAGATAGAGACTCTTTATAAGCTGATGGACGGTACCGTTGAGGCTCTGGAATTTGAAGCTCAGAACGATCCAAATATGCAAGGATCCCATTGAAAACTCTGACT
>SVQJ01000067.1 GCA_015065395.1 Oscillospiraceae bacterium | reverse complement strand
AGCACTTAACGTCTGCTCTGGGGCCCTCGGAGTAGGGAGTTTCCTTAACAACCTTAACCTCTTCGGTATAGGGATCGAATTCGGTCTGAACGTAGGTGAAGCCGTTGATACGGGAAATGATCATTGCAGCGTCCTTGCCGAGACCGTTAAGGATAACGCGAAGGGGCTTTGTTCTTACCTTGTTTGCGTTGAGAGCGATCTTGATCGCGCCCTCTGCTGCTGCGAAGGACTCATGGCCTGCGAGGAAGCAGAAGCAATCGGTTTCCTCAGAGAGGAGCATGGAGCCGAGGTTACCGTGGCCGAGACCAACTTTACGGTTTTCAGCAACGGAACCGGGGATACAGAATGCCTGGAGGCCGATGCCGATAGCGGCAGCAGCGTCGCTCGCCTTGGTGCAGCCCTTCTTGATTGCGATTGCTGCGCCTACGGTGTATGCCCACTTAGCGTTCTCGAATGCGATAGGCTGAGTTTCTTCAACGATCTTATAGGGGTCGATACCCTTTGCATCACAGATTTCCTTGCACTCATCGATAGAGGAAATGCCGTATTCAGCGAGAGCGGTGAGAATCTTCGCCTCGCGTCTTTCGTAACCTTCAAATTTAGCCATTTTTATTTCCTCCTTCAATTATTCCTTACGGGGATCGATGTACTTAACGGCATCTGCGAATCTGCCGTATGTACCCTTGGACTTCTCGTATGCTTCGCCGGGCTCCATACCCTTCTTGATGAAGTCGGTCATTTTGCCGAGAGAAACGAACTCATAGCCGATAACCTGGTCATCTGCATCAAGAGCCATTCTTGTGCAGTAGCCCTCGGTCATCTCAAGGTAACGTACGCCCTTTGCCTTAGTACCGTACATGGTACCAACCATAGAACGCTCGCCCTTACCAAGGTCTTCCATGCCGGCGCCGATAACGAGACCGCCCTCGGAGAAAGCGGACTGGCTGCGGCCGTATACGATCTGCAGGAACAGCTCACGCATTGCGGTGTTGATAGCATCACAAACAAGGTCTGTATTAAGTGCCTCAAGAAGAGTCTTGCCGGGGAGGATCTCAGCTGCCATAGCTGCGGAGTGAGTCATACCGGAGCAACCGATAGTCTCAACGAGAGCCTCTTCGATAATACCATCCTTAACGTTGAGGGACAGCTTGCAAGCGCCCTGCTGGGGAGCACACCAGCCCACACCGTGGGTGTACGCTGAAATGTCAGAGATCTGCTTTGCCTGAACCCACTTGCCCTCTTCGGGAATGGGAGCGGGACCGTGGTTGGGACCCTTCGCAACGCAGCACATGTTTTCAACTTCTTTTGAATAAACTAAGCTCATTGGTCTAGTCTCCTTTTTTATATTTATGAAATTTTCATACACATTCATTATACAGCCTTTGCGCTCTTTTTTCAATATCATTTTCGCATTTTTTTGTTCCCCGTGTCATTTTTTGACGCGAAAGGAGATCAAATCCTCAAATGCGCAAGCGATATCTGGGCTTTCCCCGTTTTTGCCAACAAAAGCTGTGACGTATGCTTATATACTGAATTTGAGTTCTTAGGGACTTTCCCGGTTCTTTCCTTTAGCGGAAAGAACCAAAGGCACCTTACGAAAACGAGAATAGGGAAAAGGCAAAAAGGCTGTGCCGGATCAACACACGGCACAGCCTTTTTCTGTTTATATATTTATATATAAAGATTATATATAAAGATTTTTATGCTTTTCCCTGAGAGCCGCAGAGTTCGATCTTATGGCAGCAGAGCTCGATAACCGCTTCTCTGCCCTTGCCCATAAACTTTTTGGGATCGATAACACCGTCATCGGTGAGAACCTCTCGAACCGCCTTGGTCATTGCCGCGCGCAGCTCGGTTGCAAAATTGACCTTATTGATACCCATTTCAATGGTCTTCTTTACCATTTCATCGGGAACGCCGCTGCCGCCATGGAGAACCAGGGGAGCTTCGATGGTAGAAGCAAGCTTTTCAAGAAGCTCAAAATTCAGCTTAGGCTCGCCCTTATAGAAGCCGTGAGCCGTTCCGATAGCAACTGCAAAAATATCAACACCTGTACGGCTGAAGAAATCAAGAGCCTCATCTGGATCGGTATAAGCGATATCCGCGCTTCTGCCGTCCTCCTTACCGCCAACAGTGCCAAGCTCTGCCTCAACGGTGATACCCTTTGCATGAGCATCCTCAACTACCTTTTTGGTTACCGCGATGTTTTCCTCGTAGGGAAGCTTTGATCCGTCGATCATAACGGAAGTATAGCCTGCATCAACTGCAGCCATAACAGCCTCATAGCTCTCGCAATGGTCAAGATGAAGAGCAACGGGAACGCTTGCAGCCTCGCCCTCTGCCTTTACCATAGCAACTGCCTGGCGGAGAGTGAGATATTTTACGGTGGAGGGTGTGGTCTGGATCATTACGGGAGACTTCATCTTTTCAGCCGCCGCAACTATCGCCTGTACCATCTCAAGGTTCTCTGCGTTGAACGCAGGAACAGCATAGCCACCCTTGCGGGCAGCATAGATCATTTCTTTACTTGTTACATACATTGGTCTGTACCTCTTATTATAATTTCGTTCGCGCTTTTCGTATCGGCACGTTAATTATTCCATGATATTATCGTCGATAAGCTTCTGACAGTTCTCGGGAGATATCTTGCCCTCCATGGGACCGAAGGCTCCCGTATTGAGAGAAGCTGCAGCGGTTGCAAGCTTTGCTGCGTCAAGAAGGCTCTTGCCTTCGAGAAGTCCGCAAAGGAATGCACCGTCAAAGCTATCGCCTGCACCGGTTGCATCAACGGGCTCGATAGCATATACACCGAACTCGATCCTCTCATCTCTTGAATAGATGATACAGCCCTTCTTGCCGTTCTTGAGAACAACGAGCTCAAGGAGGGGCTTTGTTTCAAAGAGAGCCTGAACAGCCTCTTCAATATCGTCCTTTCCGGAGAGCATTCTCAGCTCGCTCTTTCCGGGCATGAACACGCTTGTATTATCGAGAACGTCATTAACAAGATCCATGCACTCGGGATCCTTCATAAGCTCGGGACGGATATTGGGGTCAAAGGAGATCTTTGCGCCCTTCGCACGTGCCGCCTTCATAGTCTCAACTATGCGGCGTCCGAAGGAAAGCTCTGCCATCATGGAGCATCCCATGATGTGGAAGAACTTAAGGCCCTCAAGCTTTTCCTCTGCGGGAGAGGGAGCAAGAACTGCAGGGGTATTTCCTATATGGAAAATGAACTTACGGTCACCGTTTGCAAAATATGTAACGAACGCACAGCCTGTTGAAATTCGGTCATTCTTGATCACGGAGGAGCAGTCAACTCCATCGCCCTCCAATCGGTCAAGGAGGCACTTTCCGAAATCATCATCTCCAACACCGCCGACGATAGCCGCCTTGTGACCAAGACGGGCAACCGTATCAATGAAGATAGCAGGAGCACCGGAGGGATAAGGACCCTTGAAAATTCCTGCTTCATTCAGGGGACTGTCTACCTTGCCGCGCATTATCTCGACGATGATCTCGCCCATTGTCATAATTTCAGCCATTGGTTTATTCTCCTTTTGATATTTATCAGCCGTTGAGATTGCTTCTGAGGAAGGAAACTGCGGTTGCCATCATTTCGTCCAGCTTCTCAGCGTCAGCATTTCCGGAAAGATCGCGCCATACCTTGATTGCAGGACCTACCTCGCCGCCTACGAGAAGGAAGGGCTCCATAACTACCTTTGCATCATAGCCGATATCACGAAGAGCCTTGCCGATCTCAGCCCAGGGGAGATGGCCTGTGCCGGGAAGCATACGGTTAGCCTCACCAACGTGAACGTGAGCTACCCAGTCGCCGCCGCGGCGAAGAACGGTGGGGATATCCTCAACCTCTTCAATGTTCATGTGGAAGGTATCAAGAAGAAGCTTGACAGACTTTTTGCCAACTCTCTCACAGAATGCGATGCCCTCGTCAAGAGTATTGATCATGCAGGATTCAAATCTGTTAAGGATCTCAAGAGCAATGGTAAGGCCGAGGCTGTCAGCGTGATCGCCAACCTCCTTCATGCACTCAACGGCGCGATCAAGAAGAGCCTCCTTATCAATATCTACAAAGTCATAGGGCCAGCAGTTGTAGCAAGCGCCGATGAGTATCTTACAGTCGATCTTAACCATCTGGTCAAGGATATCGCAAAGGAATTTAACGCCTGCCGCACGGATAGCGGGATCAGCGTTGGAAATATCCTTATCCTTGGGAGGGCCGAGGTTTGCGGAAATCTCAAGTCCCAGATCCTTTGCTGTGGTGCGAAGTGCCTCAAGCTCGCTGTCGCTCATATTAACGAGGTCGCCGGCGCCAACCTCAAGAACGTCAAGGCCGCACTTCTTTGCTCTGTGGCAGAGAGCAATGTAGTCAACAGACCAGGTGTTGCCCCAGTATGCGAAATGTGTTCCGATTTTCATCATTTTTTGTGTTTCCTTTCGTTTATATAAAAATATTATTATCTTTGTCCGCTTCCCGCCTGGGGATAGATCACAACCATGGGATTCTCGCTAAGAGTAAAGTCCTTGTCTATTCCGATCTGATCGTGAGCTGTTCGGATATTATTATCCTCAATATAATCGTAAAGCTCTCTCCAGTCTTCGGCAAACTCAGCTCTTGTCTCATCATTTCCCAATTCGTAGTAGTTATAATACCTTGATGCAAGACCCAAAAAACGCATGTGCGCTGAAAGAAGCTCTATGTTCTCTTTCTGCTCTGCAGTATCCGCCATATTATATGCATTTGCAAAAAGTTCCTTCATGCGGGGATAATTTTCGGCAAATGCAGTTTTTGAATACATATCGAAGGGGAGCTCAAAATCATTGAGCACACAGCCGCAAAGATCGCCGATCTCCGTTGCCATTTCCATATACTCGTATATATACGTCCAGCCGTAGCCGTAATGAGCGCGCAGATATTCCTTCATCTTCAGCTCATAGTCTTCAGCACTTATATCGGGATCCCACATAAGCAGGGAGATGAGATATCCGCAAAGGTTCTCAAAGGAGCTGCCCTCGCTTCCTTTAACGTAGAAGCCGGTTGCGCCATTATCAATGAACCAGTTAAAATCGTTGTATAGATTGAAGTAGTTGGGCAGGGGAGAAAGCATATAATAGATATTCGTGGGATAATACCACACGTATATCTCAGAGCACTTGTCTCTCCATGCAAGGAAATCTGCCTCAGTTTTAATATTGGTGGTTCCGAGATAGTTACCCTTGTCGCTGCATCCGGGCAGACCAAGCTTATGGTTTGCACAGCCGTTCCAGCAATAAAGCAGAACAATGCCGTCATTAAGAGAGGATTTTCCGGGAGCATCGTGCCACGTACCGTATGCGTTGGTGATAAAGGTTATCTCCGGATAAACGGCACAAAACTTTTCGTGCACCTTATTAACGAAGCGAACGAGATTTCCGGAATGACGCTGACCCTCTTCGTTAAATACCTTATTGCACGAGCGGCAGGTGCAGGGCACATCCCCGTCCGCGTAGGAGCAGGAGATCTCCGTGATCTCATTTCCTATCCTTGAGCCGGCGGCAACTCGCGCCTGTACGAGCCCGATCATATTTTCTGCACAAATATCAACGAGAGCGTCCTGAGAAAGGCATCTCTTATCCATTCCGGTCGCATCCATGACCGCATCCATGGGAAGGAAAACATCAAAGGAATGAGCGTTTGCCAAAAGTCTTTCAACGCCGTATCCGTATTTCTCATTCTGTAAAGCACCAACGCTGCTCGCGCCGTTAAGCCTTCTCTTAACGGTAGTGGACTCAACGTATGCGGAACCAAAGCTGTCTATGGTGATGCAACGGTAACGAAGCTTGGGAACAAAGGTGAAGTCAGTATCCGCAGGAATATCGGATGCGCTGTATTTATCAAGATCGTAATTTCCTTTTTCAAAAAAAGCATAACCGAAATACTCTTCAAGAATCTCGTATACAGCATACATGCTTCCTCTCTTGGGAGCAGCAGTGATAATAAGATCTCCGTCTGCATACTTGATATTGAATCCGTCGGTTCCCAGCTCCCCGGTGACATCTGCAAGGAAAACTATCTGATCCTCAGCTTCAGACGAGCCGTGTGCCATCGAAAGATCAGTTCCGTCCCCAAGCTTTACGTATTTGCAAAGCTCCTCGGCAGCAAATACCATATTGGGGTTCTCGGTATCGGTAACCACCACGGTGTATTGCGCAATATCCTTTCCGCCGACGGTATATCCGCCAAAACCGGGAGCATTCTCAATATCCGCAGCACCCGAAAGATGGAGCTTCATAATGAAATAGTCCTTAGCATTGACGTTTTCATCAAAATTGAGATCTCCCTTCTCGCCGGATATCTCCGCGCCGGAGCCGGAAAGATAGAGCGCCATTTGATAGGCATCCTTTGCATTTACAGTATTGTCATCATTAAAATCGCCCTTGCGGTAAAGCAGAGCATCAGCTTCAATGTGAAAAGGCACGCAGAGCACCGTCATCACAAAGCAAAGAACAAAAGCAACTATTTTTTTCAAAGTACCACTATCCTTTCACGGTCACATTTATACAAAGTAATTATAGTATATCTGCCCATTTTTTTCAATAGGCAAAGAAGAGCATTTTCAACTTTTTTACGCGTTTTTCACAAAATTATCCTGAAAATAAAAAAAACATTGTGTTAAATAACATCTCACTAAAAAAATCACTTGACATATCAAGCCGATTGCTATAAAATATATTAGTATGTTCGTATTCCGGCGAAGCTGCCGGGTTTATATAGATTCAACTGAATATCAACTGAATAATATAAGTCACCGGGCAGCCTCCCGATTTATGATGTATTAATTTCATTTTGAATTTTTTAGAAAATTCCAAAGAAGGAGGTATAAATTATGATGCCCTATGTTTTAACCGGTATCGCGGCGCTTATCGTAGGTCTTCTTGCAGGAACATTTTGCGGAATCGTATATCGCAAAAAGGTTGCTGAAAGAGCAATAGGATCTGCCGAGCTTCAGGCTAAAAAGATCATAGCAGACGGTATGAACCAGGCGAAAGCCGATGCCGCAAGCGCAAAAAAGGAAGCCCTTATCGAAGCTAAGGAAGAAATGCTCCGCGCAAAAAACGAGTTTGAACAGGAAATCAAAGAGCGCAGAAGCGAGCTTTCTCGTCAGGAAAGACGTGTTCAGTCCAAGGAAGAAAACCTTGATAAGAAAACGGAAGCTCTTGAAAAGAAAGACGAATCGCTCCAGAAAAAAATTCAGGAAAACGAACTTCTCTGCGAGGACCTTCAGAACCAGAAGACCGAAGCGAGAATGACACTTCAGCGCATATCCGGAATGACCGCAGAGCAGGCAAGAATGAAGCTCATCGAGGATATGGTGGAAGAAGTGCGCCACGAGCAGGCAAAGAAGATGCTGGAGCTTGAACAGGAGTTTAAGGACGAGGCTGACGATAAGGCAAGAAATATCGTCGCTCTTGCAATTCAGCGTTGCGCTGCCGACCATGTTGCGGAGATCACAGTCTCCACGGTTACCCTCCCCTCAGAGGAGATGAAGGGTAGGATCATCGGCCGCGAGGGTCGTAACATCCGCACCATCGAAACTCTCACCGGGGTGGATCTTATCATCGACGATACACCCGAAGCCATCACAGTCTCCTGCTTTGACCCTGTTCGCCGTGAGATCGCAAGACTTGCTCTTGAAAAGCTTATCTCTGACGGACGTATCCACCCTGCCCGTATCGAGGAAATGGTGGAGAAAGCAAAGCACGAGGTTGAAGTATCAATTAAAAAAGCAGGAGATCAGGCTACCTTTGAAACCGGGATCCACGGTCTCAACGGCGAGCTTGTCAAGCTCCTCGGCCGTCTTAAATACCGTACAAGCTACGGTCAGAACGTGCTTCGCCATTCTATTGAAGTTTCTCTCCTTTCCGGCATTATTGCCGATGAGCTTGGAGTGGATTCCATGCAGGCAAAGCGCGCAGGTCTTCTCCACGATATCGGTAAGGCTCTTACCGCAGAGCAGGAGGGAAGCCACGTTCAGCTTGGTGTTGATACCGCAAGAAAATATAAGGAAAATAAAGATATTATCCACGCTATCGAGGCTCACCACGGCGACGTTGAACCTCAGACCCTCGTTGCTATGATAGTTCAGGCGGCTGACGCTATCTCCGCGGCACGCCCCGGAGCAAGACGTGAAAATCTTGAGAACTACATAAAGAGACTCACAAAGCTTGAGGAGATCGCAAAGAGCTTCGACGGAGTTGAAAAATCCTTCGCTATCCAGGCGGGCCGCGAGGTCCGTATCATGGTCAAGCCCGAGGTCATCACTGACGATAAGATGCCTCTCATCGCAAGAGATATCGTTAAGAAGATCGAGGACGAGCTTGAATATCCCGGACAGATCAAGGTCAATATCATCAGAGAAAGCCGCGCTGTCAATTACGCGAAATAATTTTTCGCCACTGTAAAATCAATCAAAAACTTGCAAGAGCTTGATTTATGCTCTTGCAAGTTTCAGCTTGTCGATAAAGTTATCGACAAGCTGCTTCGGACTGCCGAGAAGGATGCAGATTTCGTTTTTCGGGGCTCGTCGGCGTACAAAGGTACGACAGAGACCCGAAAAACGAAAAGCAAAAAACCTCCGATTCTTCGGAGGTTTTCTCGGTTAAACCATAAACAACTGCACACACCACCTTTTCAAACGGAAGAGATGTTACTTGCTCTCTTTAACTTGCCTATAGGGCGGTCTGCGCCTTTTTCGACAGTCTG
>SVQJ01000066.1 GCA_015065395.1 Oscillospiraceae bacterium | reverse complement strand
CAACATGGGAGTTTGTTCGCGGTAACATTGCTGACAGGTCTTTGGTTGAGTCTCTTTTTGAGAAGCACCGTTTCACCATAGTGGTTAACCTTGCGGCGCAGGCCGGTGTCAGATATTCCATCGACAATCCCGACATATATGTGGAATCTAATGTTATCGGCTTTTACAATATTCTTGAGGCTTGTCGGAATTATCCTGTAGAACATTTGGTTTATGCATCAAGCTCAAGTGTTTACGGGAGCAACGAAAAGATCCCTTATTCAACCGATGATAAGGTGGACAATCCGGTTAGTCTTTATGCGGCTACAAAGAAGTCTAATGAGTTGTTTGCTCACTCCTATGCAAAGCTTTACAATATTCCTTCAACAGGCCTCCGCTTCTTTACTGTGTACGGACCGGCTGGACGCCCGGATATGGCGTATTTCGGTTTTACTGACAAGCTATTGAAGGGGGACAAAATCAAAATATTTAATTATGGTAATTGTAAGCGGGACTTTACATACATTGATGATATCGTTGAGGGAGTATTGCGTGTTATGATGTCTCCTCCCGAAAAAAGAACGGGAAAAGACGGTCTTCCTATACCACCATATAAGGTATACAATATTGGAAATAACACTCCCGAGAGTCTTCTTGAGTTTGTAGATGTTTTGCAAAAAGAGCTTGTTTGTGCCGGCGTATTACCTGCAGACTATGATTTCGAGGCACATAAAGAGCTTGTTCCCATGCAACCGGGAGATGTTTCGATTACTTATGCCGATATTTCTCCCTTAGAGCGAGATTTCGACTTTAAGCCTTCTACCAGCTTGAAAGAAGGACTCAGAAAGTTTGCAGAGTGGTATAAATCTTTTTATAATGTGTAAGAGGTGTTTATGAAAATAGCAGTTGCAGGAACAGGATATGTAGGCCTTTCTTTGGCGGTGCTTCTTGCTCAACACAATGAGGTGGTAGCTGTTGATATAATTCCTGAAAAAGTTGATATGATAAACAAACGTATTAGTCCTATTCAGGATGAATATATTGAGAAGTACTTTGCGGAGAAACAGCTTGATCTTACGGCAACTCTTGATGCTGAGCAAGCATATAGGGATGCTGATTATGTTATTGTGTCAGCTCCCACCAACTATGACAGCAAAAAGAATTTTTTTGACACATCTGCAGTTGAGAGAGTGATTGATCTTATTCTCCGAGTAAATCACGATGCAATTATAGTAATAAAGTCAACCATACCTGTAGGGTTTACCAAATCTATCAGGGAAAAGACTAACAGCAAAAGGATTATTTTCAGCCCTGAATTTCTTAGAGAGACTAAGGCACTGTATGATAATCTTTATCCTAGTCGAATTATTGTTGGAACGGATATGCAGGATGAGTTTCTGGTCAATGCTGCTACTGACTTTGCTTTGCTTTTGAATGAGGGTGCAATAAAAAAAGATGTTGAAACTCTCATAATAGGTTTTACTGAGGCTGAAGCGGTGAAGCTCTTTGCCAATACATATCTTGCTTTGAGGGTTAGTTTTTTCAATGAACTGGATACCTATGCCGAGATCAAGGGGCTTAATACCAAAGATATTATTAATGGTGTTGGGTTAGATCCGAGAATTGGCAATCATTATAATAATCCCTCCTTTGGTTACGGTGGTTACTGCCTTCCAAAGGATACAAAGCAGCTTCTTGCCAATTATGATGATGTACCACAAAATATAATCGGAGCGATAGTAGAATCAAATCGAACAAGAAAAGATTTTATAGCTGACAGGGTTTTGGAAAAGGCTGGATATTATTCTGAAAACAGCGCATGGGATGCTAAACGAGAGAAGAATGTTGTTATAGGTGTGTTTAGACTTACAATGAAATCTAATTCCGATAATTTCCGCCAGAGCTCTATTCAGGGCGTAATGAAAAGAATAAAGGCAAGAGGCGCTACAGTAATTGTTTATGAGCCAACCCTTAAAGATGGCGAGAGCTTTTTTGGCAGTAAGGTTGTAAATGACATTGAGAAATTCAAAGATATGTGTGATGCTGTAGTTGCAAACAGATATGACAGTGTTCTCAATGATATTAAAGATAAGGTCTATACAAGAGATTTGTTCGAAAGAGATTGATTGAAGTGGGCAATGTTATTTCATTCAAGGCGATAAAAACATATATGGGGATATATAAATGAGCGTTAGTAATGAAACCAGACAGTTAAAAAGACAACTGACACCGATTCATGTCTGGGCAATAGCCTTTGGTTGCATAATCGGTTGGGGTTCCTTTGTAAATCCGGGGAAAAAATTTTTGCCAAATTCAGGTGTGGCAGGAACAGCTATAGCAATGGTTCTTGGTGCGCTGGTAATGATAATTATCGCGTTCAGCTATGCTTACATGGTGCCCAAGTATCCCAAGGCTGGTGGCGAATATACTTTTGCAAAGGAATGCTGTGGAAAGTATTCCGCTTTCTTTTGCGGATGGTTTTTGGTAGCGGCGTATCTTACAAATGTTCCCATGAATTCCACGGCAATTGGACTAATTGTGGATGGGTTAGACGCTTCGGCTGATATATTGAAATTTGGTTTTCATTATACTATTGCAGGATTCGAAGTGTATTTTGGTGAAATGATATTTGCTATGGCAATTCTTGTGCTTTTTGCATTACTCAATGTTTGGGGAGTAAAAAAAGCAGGTGCAGTGCAGCTTGTATTATCCGGGTTGCTGATAGCCTCTGTGTTGGTACTTACCGTTTCCGCTGTTTTCAGCAGCAAGGTACAAGGTATCAATATGGAGCCTATCTGGGGCTTTGATAAAGAAACAGCAGTGGCAGCAGGAGCAACTGCGGAAAATATCGGTGATTTTGCAAACGGAGGAAATCTTGGTATTTTATCTGCAATCCTTGCTACATTTGCAATAGCGCCATGGGCTTTTGTAGGATTTGATACAATACCTCAGGCTGCGGAAGAGTTTAAGTTTTCCCATAAAAAAGTAATTACAATAATGATCGTGGCAATAATCTTCGGTTGCTTTGTATATGTATCAAATAATACAATCGCTGCAGCGGCGCTCGAAAACTGGCCGGATCGTGTTATGGAGGGGGAGTGGGTTCTTCTTATTGCGTCTGAGGAGTTGCTTGGAGTATTTGGGAAGGTCCTTATTGGAGTTGCTGTGTCCTGCGCAGTTCTTTCGGGAATGATGGGATTTTATCTGGCTTCGTCACGACTTATGTACTCTATGGCAAATGATGGTCGATTGCCTGCTTTCTTTGGGAAAATAGATAAAAAATATGAAACACCTAAAAATGCTATTATCTTCTGTATGATAATATCCTTGAGTGGTCCTATTCTTGGAAGAGAAGCCTTGGGCTGGTTTGTTGATATGTCTGCTATAGGCGCATCTATGGGATATTTCTTCACAAGTCTGTGCACACTCATTCAAATGAAAAAGGATCAAGATGGTAAAGCGTTCGTAAAAATAATGGCATATTTGGGAGTGGGTTTTTCCGTGATATTCATGATACTCCAGTTGATACCGATTCCTCATTTGGATGGGGTTCATTTTGGAATAGAATCGTATATTATGCTTGTTATATGGATTTTTATTGGAATAGTGTTTGCTGTGGCTCAAAAAAATAAGAAAAGTTTTATAATATAGTCAGGTGTATTTTATGTCAACATTCAAAGATAAAACCCTCCTTATAACAGGAGGAACGGGAAGTTTCGGAAACGCGGTGCTTAACCGCTTTCTTTCAACAGATATCGGCGAGATACGTATCTTCTCCCGCGATGAAAAAAAACAGGATGATATGCGCCACGAGTTTCAGGCAAAAATGCCTGAGGTGGCAGGAAAGATATCCTTTTACATCGGTGATGTCCGTGACATCGCATCTGTAAGAAATGCTATGCACGGCGTTGATTACATATTCCATGCGGCGGCGCTCAAACAGGTACCTTCCTGCGAGTTTTTTCCCATTGAGGCAGTAAAGACAAATGTTATCGGCACTGAGAACGTGCTTACCGCGGCGATAAATGAAGGCGTAAAGTCCATTATTGCACTTTCTACGGATAAGGCGGCTTATCCTGTTAATGCTATGGGTACATCTAAAGCGATGATGGAAAAGGTCGTGGTGGCAAAATCAAGAACCGTGTCTCCCGATAAGACAAAGATATGCTGTACGCGCTATGGCAATGTTATGTGCAGCCGCGGAAGTGTTATCCCACTTTGGATCGAGCAGATCAAGGCGGGGAACCCTATCACAATAACTGAGCCTTCAATGACCCGATTTATTATGTCTCTTGACGAGGCGGTGGACCTCGTTCTCTTTGCCTTTGAAAACGGTGTGTCTGGTGATATCCTTGTTCAGAAGGCTCCGGCGTGCACTATTGAGACTCTTGCCAGGGCAGTTTGTGAGCTTTTCGCTCCCGAGGCCGAGATCAAGGTCATCGGTATCCGCCACGGAGAAAAAATGTATGAAACTCTCCTTACCAATGAGGAGTGTGCAAATGCTTTTGATATGGGCGATTTCTATCGGGTTCCTTGCGATAAGCGCGGACTTAATTACGATAAGTATTTCAAAGAAGGAAATACCGCTCGTAATCTTCTGACCGAGTTCAACAGTAACAATACCCGGATACTCGACGTTGAGGGAGTAAAGGAAAAGCTTCTTTCTCTTAGCTATATTAGGGAAGAGCTTGCAGCTTTCAAAAACTGAGATAGTAGGATATTCAGCACCTTTTTCAGGTTAGGAAGGATATAATAGTTATGAAAAAATTTGTATCGATATTGATTGTCATGGCAGTCCTTTTGTGTTCTGTCTCCTGTGCAAAGATTGAAAAGGACAGCGATCTTGACAGCACTGACAATGCGGTTGTTGATAGTAAGGATCCCGTAGCGGACGATGAAAAGGATGAGGAGGAATCCGATTCCTCTAAAGAATTTTATAAATCCGATGCAGAGGTCTATGAAATCAACTCAAACCATTGCTCGCTCTATTTTCCCACTGAATGGAAGGACAATGTGGAAACAGTAGTTTATGAGGATGAAGAAATATACGAAGTAAGGTTTAATGCTGTTTTCGATACTGACAGTATCCCGCTGTATAGCTTTGTTTTCGGAAAGTCTGAGGAAGGGTACCTTCTCGGAAATGTAAAAACGGACATTGGAGATCAGGATGTTTATCTTGTTGATATGTCTTCACAGTACGATGGCGAGCTTTCAGAAGATGATGAGTATACATATTATGCCATGTGCGAAGGCGTGAACGACATTATTTCAAATCTTGTTTATGTTAGTGGCATGACACTTGCAGATTAAAGGAATCCGATGAACATACTTATAACCGGCGCAAATGGATTCGTTGGAAAGAATCTTGTTTGCGCGCTAAAGAATATCCGTGACGGTAAGGACAAGACCTATTCGGATATCAGTATAGCTGAAATATACGAATACGATATAGACTCTCCCCGGGAGCTTCTTTTGGAAGCCTGCAGCAAGGCCGATTTTGTGTTCAATCTTGCAGGAGTAAACCGTCCTGAGCGATCGGAAGAGTTTATGGAAGGGAACTTAGGATTTTCCTCCGTCCTTCTCAATACACTGAAAAACTACGGGAACACTTGTCCCGTAATGCTTTCAAGCTCTATACAGGCGACCCTTATCGGTAGATATGACTCCGATTACGGAAGAAGCAAAAAGGCAGGAGAGGAGCTCTTCTTTAATTATTCAAAGGAGACGGGAGCTAAGGTGCTGGTTTACCGTTTTCCAAACCTTTTCGGAAAATGGTGCCGACCGAATTATAACAGTGCTGTTGCCACGTTTTGCCATAATATTGCAAACGATCTGCCGATCACTGTGAATGATCCCGCAATCGAGCTTGAGCTTCTGTATATCGACGATCTTGTGAGGGAGATGCTTTCTGCTCTTGAGGGAAAGGAGCACCGCTGCGAGTTTGACGGTATAAATACCGTACTTTGTGACGGTGGAAGATATTGTGCGGCTCCCGTATCCCATAAGGTCACCCTTGGAGAGATAGTATCTCTCCTTGAGCGCTTTACAGCTCAGCCGAAGACTCTTGTAATGCCTGAGATCCCCGAGGGCTCTTTTGCTAAGAAATTATACAGTACCTATCTTTCCTATCTTCCCCGAGAAAAAGCGGCATTTGAATTGAAAATGAACGAAGACAGCCGAGGTAGCTTTACCGAGCTTTTGAAAACAGAGAAGTGCGGACAGTTCTCCGTCAATATCTCAAAGCCAGGTATCACCAAAGGCCAGCATTGGCATAATACCAAATGGGAGTTTTTCATCGTTGTATCCGGTAAGGGGCTTATCCGGCAGAGAAAAGTGGGTAGCGATGAAGTACTGAACTTTGAAGTCAGCGGCGAAAAGATAGAAGCCGTATATATGCTTCCGGGATATACCCATAATATAATCAATCTCAGCGAGACTGAGAATCTTGTAACGGTAATGTGGGCAAACGAGCAGTTTGACCCCGCCCGTCCCGATACCTTTTTTGAAAAAGTTGAAGGCTGAAGCCTTTAAGCAGAAAGGAAATGTGAAAATGGAGATCCGCACCGATTATTCCGACGTAAAATTTCAGGATAACGGCAAGCTGAAGCTTCTTATTATCGTGGGCACACGCCCCGAGATCATAAGACTTGCCGCTGTTATTGAAAAGTGCAGAAGGTATTTTGATTGCATTCTCGCACATACCGGTCAGAATTATGATTATAACCTCAACGGAGTGTTTTTTGAAGACTTGAAGCTTACTCCCCCTGAGGTATATATGGATGCCGTTGGCGATGACCTGGGAGAAACCGTTGGTAATATCATTAATTGCTCATATAAGCTTATGGTGCAGTCAAAGCCTGATGCTCTTCTGATCTTGGGAGATACCAATTCCTGCCTCAGTGCTATCGCCGCAAAACGGCTTCACATTCCTATATTCCACATGGAAGCAGGAAACCGCTGTAAGGACGAGTGCCTCCCCGAGGAGACCAACAGAAGGATAGTTGATATCATTTCCGACGTTAATATGGCGTATTCCGAGCACGCAAGAAGATATCTGGCAGATTGCGGCCTTCCTAAGGAGCGCACCTATGTAACAGGTTCACCCATGGCAGAGGTGCTCCATTCTAACCTTGATGATATAAAGAAGAGCGATGTCTTGTCCCGTCTCGGACTTAAACCTAAAAGGTATATTCTCTTGTCTGCCCACAGAGAAGAGAATATCGACACCGAAAAGAATTTCCTTTCGCTCTTTAATGCAATAAATGCAATAGCAGAGAAATACGATATGCCTATCCTCTATTCCTGCCACCCCAGAAGCAGAAAGAGACTTTCGGAAAGTGGCTTTGAGCTTGACGAAAGAGTGATCCGTCACGAGCCTCTCGGATTCCACGATTATAATAACCTGCAGATGAATGCATTTGCTGTGATATCAGACAGCGGAACTCTTCCTGAAGAATCAAGCTTTTTCACATCCGTAGGCAATCCTTTCCCCGCAGTTTGCATAAGAACCTCCACCGAGCGTCCCGAGGCCTTGGATAAAGCCTGCTTCGTCCTTGCAGGCATAGACGAGAGATCGCTTTTGCAGGCAGTTGAAACAGCTGTGGAAATGAATGAAAACGGAGATCTTGGCATCCCCGTGCCTGATTACGTGGAAGAGAACGTTTCCACAAAGGTGGTCAAGATAATCCAGAGCTATACAGGCGTTGTAGATAAAATGGTCTGGCGAAAGTTTTAGTAAAGATGACTTTTTGAAAAATACCCGCGAAATAAAGTAAAAAGACTGATAACCAAAGCTTTGGTTGTCAGTCTTTCAGCTTGTCGATAAAGTTATCGACAAGCTGCTTCGGACTGTCGAGAAGGATGCAGATTTTGTTTTTCGGGGCTCGTCGGCGTACAAAGGTACGACAGAGACCCGAAAAACGAAAAGCGAAAAAACCTCCGATTTTTCGGAGGTTTTCTCGGTTAAGCCATAAATAACTGCACACACCGCCTTTTAAGATGCATGAGATATTACTTGCTCTCTTTAACTTGCCTATAGGGCGGTCTGCGCCTTTTTCGACTGTCTGAAAGACTGATAACCAAAGCTTTGGTTGTCAGTCTTTTTTCTTATTTTAGCTTTTCTATCAAACCATCTGTCATTCTTCAAGCTGACGACCAAAGAAACCTGCCGCTGTTTGTATAAGCTTGGATTCAAGCCCCGGCTGAAGGGAAGGGGAGTCGCCGGTGATGACGGATGCAACACAGCCGGTGATATCTCCGCCTGAGATAATGGGCATAACGCAGCTCACATAATGCTGTCCGCCTTCGATCACAGGGATCTCCTCGCCGTTTGCGATGAAAAGAGTGCGTGATTCAATAACGTTTTCAAGTGCCGCAGAGAGCTTTCTCTCTGCGTATTCCCGCTTTGAAAGACCGGCAGTGGCAATAACCGCATCCCTGTCACAAATAGCCACGCAAAGGCCGCAGGTCTTGTGCAGAGTTTCAGCGTATTGGGCAGCGAATTGAGAGATCTCCCCAATGGGAGAGTATTTTTTGAAAATGACCTCGCCGTCACGATCGGTGTAGATCTCCAAAGGGTCTCCCTCGCGGATACGCATCGTGCGGCGAATCTCTTTCGGGATAACCACACGACCCAAATCATCTATTCTACGAACTATTCCTGTTGCTTTCATATATACATTTCTCCTTAAATTACAAATTGTGTTGTTATTATCTGTAATTTGAGGTGATTTATACTGCTTGAATTTACTTTTGAAATGAAATGTGTTATAATAAATTAAAGGCGGTGATTTGATGATTATAAAAATTTCTCAAACGGCATCAAACATTAAGCAATCTTACGATATTGAAAGTGAAAACTTTTATTACAGCGGTGATGCAGGAAGTATCAGTCGCTTACAATCCATAACACTTTCCAATAAAGAAAACACAATAAAAGGTGTTTATAATATTTCCAA
>SVQJ01000065.1 GCA_015065395.1 Oscillospiraceae bacterium | reverse complement strand
AAGCTCCTGTGCATTGTATCTGAAATACATTGCCGTGACAACAAGATTTTCCTTTGTAAGAGTAAGCTTCGTATGCTTTCCGCCTCCGACAGAGGAAATATGGGATATCCTCATACCGTACATAACAAAAATCGGAACAGCATTTGAAACTCCGTAAGGTTCAAGTCCGTACAGCTCAACAGCCTGATTCATAGTAACATCCGAAGCATAAAGCTCGCATTCAGCTTCAAGCGCGGCAACCGGCTGCTCAGAATCGAAGCAGCCGCGTGCAAAATCGTTTATGCGCTGTTTGAAATCCTCAAGCTTTCCTCTTTCTATCGAAAGACCTGCTGCAAGCTCATGGCCGCCGTATTTCAAAAGAAGATCGCTGCAATGGGTAAGAGCATCAACCAGATTCATACCCTTAATGCTTCTTCCGCTTCCCTTTCCCACATCAGAATCGTCATCAGAAAGAGCGCCGCTTCCGTCTCCGATCTCATCAAAAGAAATTAGAATACAGGGACGAGAATACTTTTCAGTGATCTTTGAAGCTACGATACCGATAATACCATGATGCCAGGATTCATCACTAAGCACAATAACAGGATCATGCTCAAAGTCATGCTCCGCATTGATTTTGGCGAAAGCCTGCTCAATGATTTTATTCTCTTCGATCTGTCTCTCTTTATTTATTTCACAAAGCTCATCAGAAAGTGCTCTGGCCTTCTGCTGATCCTCACAAAGGAACAGCTCAACAGCTATAGATGCACTTCTGATCCTTCCCGCAGCATTGACTCTGGGAGCAATCGTATAACCGATGTAGCCTGATGTAATCTTGTGCTTATGGTTGCTTTTTCCATCGCCTACAGATGCATCCAACAATGCTGCAAGTGAAATTCTTGGCGCAGTTTCTACAGTATGAAGGCCTTTGGAAACAATCAGCCTGTTTTCGTCTCGAAGCGGCATAACATCAGCCACAGTTCCTATCGCGACCAGATCAATGTATTTGTCAGCGACTCTCTTTACGGCAGTAAATTTATCGATTTCGGGATAATTAAGTATTTCCATAGCACAAAGAAGCTTGAAAACCACCCCGACACCTGCAAGCTCCTTAAACGGATAAGGACAATCCGCTTGCTTAGGATTTACTACAGCGTAAGCCTGAGGCACGCTCGCATAGCACTCATGATGATCTGTAATGATAAGCTCCATTCCAAGCTCTTTGATAAACTCAGCTTCTGCGGTAGCAGTAATTCCCGTATCAACAGTTATAATAAGTGCGCATCCTTCGGAGTGAAGCTTGCAAAGAGATGCTTCGGACATACCGTATCCTTCACCAAGACGTGAAGGAATATAATAACCTACATCTGCGCCTATTTCGGAGAGAAACATGTGCAGTATAGATACTGAGGTTACACCGTCAACATCATAGTCGCCGTAAATGATTATCCTTTTCCCTGCTTTTGCAACATCAAGTATGTGCATAGCAGCTTTTTCCATGTCCTTCAAAAGGAAAGGATCGTGAAGTTGCTCTGCTCTCTTTTCAAGAAAGTCTGTACAGCTTTGAGCATCAGTACAGCCTCTGTTTAGCAAAAGCTGAACAGTAGGCGGGCAGAGCCCTAATTCTTTTGAAATCTTTTCAACCTGTGCACTCTTCTCTGTTTCAGCGTGAGAAGCCTTCACAAGCCATTTTCTCGGTTTTCTCAATGACATTATTATATATATTCCTTAAATAAAAAATAATCGAAATCAGTCAGGTCTCCTGAACCGTCGGAGTATAGCCTCGGCAACACGAATGCCGTCAACGGCGGCACTGGTGATTCCTCCGGCATAACCGGCCCCTTCACCGCAAGGGTATACAAGTTCATACCCGAATGCACAAAAACGTTCGTCGCGCAGAATTCGTACCGGTGCAGATGTTCTTGTTTCAATACCGGTCATAGGGACGTCACTGCTGTCATACCCCTTGATCTTCTTGCCGAAAACTCTCAAACCTTCCTTAAGCATAGAAACCACAAAACCCGGAAGAAGCATATTAAAATCAGCACCCGTTACATTACCGTTCATATACGAAGGAATTATTCTCGAGCTATAGCCGCCGGGCTTTCCTTCGTAGAAGGCACCGACAGACTGGCAAGGAGCGGCATAATTTCCACCACCTGCCCTAAAAGCGACTCTCTCAAGCTTTCTTTGAAACTCAATGGCACAGGCAGGATCTTTTAAAAAATCCTGTGGCAAAACAGATACTGCAACTGCTGCATTCGCATTTCTTGCATCTCTTGCATAACGGCTCATTCCGTTAGTTACGACTCCGCCCTCTTCACTCGCAGCGGCAACCACCTCACCGCCGGGACACATACAGAATGTATATACTCCTCTTTCTCCTCTTCTGTGAGAAAGCTGATATTCCGCATGACCCAAGCGAAGCGCAAGGGATTCGTCGCCGAACATTGCTCTGTCAAGCTCATGCTGAAGATGCTCAATTCTGACGCCTACAGAAAACGGTTTTGCTTCGATAGCGTAATTGTCAGAAAGAAGCGAAGCATAAGTATCTCTGGAGGAATGTCCGGGTGCAAGCACGGCAAGTCCGCATGGCACGGTCTCACCGTTGATCACAACATAGCCATCGCCGACAGCATCAACTTTTGTATTATACTTTATTTCACCGCCAAGAGCTGTTATCTCCTTTTCGGCATTGACAACAACCTTGCGAAGTATATCGGTTCCGATATGGGGTTTTGCTTTCCAAAGTATACTTTCAGGTGCTCCCAAGTCTCGTAGCTTTTCAAGAACATAGGAACATCGAGCATCTCCTATTCTTGTTACCAGCTTTCCGTCAGAGAAAGTCCCGGCACCACCCGCACCGAATTGAATATTTGATTCCGTATCAAGTTTTCCTGTGCGGTAAAAGCTATCAACCTTTTGGACACGTTTTTCAATACCGTCGCCACGCTCAAGAATCACAGGGCGAAGACCCAAAGAGGCCAAAACAAGCCCGCAGAACATACCCGCAGGACCAAATCCGATGATAAACGGTCTGCCGCGCAGTTCTTCGTTGCCTGCATCAAAGCTCAGCTCCTCCACCGGGGTTATCTTAATTGCGTCATACACCTTATCTGTACAAGCAGTCTCACCGATAGCAGTCACAGAGCTGACAAAGGATATATTACCTTTTCTTCTTGCATCAATAGACTTCTTGTGAATATGAACAGAATCACAATTATAAGATATACCTGAGCTTTTAAGCTTTTTTTTTGCAACAGCAATTATTTCATCATCGCCTGCAGATATGGGAACTCTGATATTATCAATAACTATTCGTATTTTCATTTATTTGATCAAAACTCGTACAGTGTAGCTTTCAAGCTCATATACAGTACCTTTATCAACATTAAAAGTAACTGTTGCAACAGGGCGTACTTCACCCATATTTTCTTTATAACCGGAAAGATCGACCGTTATCTTGATGTTCTCAGCATCAAGCATTCTGATAGTAGAAGAATCACCTCTTACAAGAACGGTAATTGCAGTATCAAGCAAAGTATACTCGATCTTATCCGGATTGATTACTTCAATATTTTTTACATTGAATTCTTTTGTTGAAAGGCCGATATGCTCAACATGTACTTTAGCAAATGCAGGCTGACCGCTGACAAGCATAATTCCTGCAGGAAGCTCAATGTCCGACTCGAATTCAGAAGGATCGTCAACCGTTTTTTTCTCGTTAATGTCGGTAAGCTTGATGCTCTCCAGCTCCTTCAGCACAGAGGGCTCACCCATAACCTTAATCTTGGCAGGAGTTATAGTGATCTTGCTATTGGCTTTATTATAGAATCCGTATTTTCCCTCAGCAGTCAGGGACACTTCTTTTGTTGAATAAACGGGTATTGAAATATTAGCGGAAGTTTTTGAAACCTTCAAATGCCTGCTTTCAATATTTTCATCATCATGGTTATACAAAAGCACAACTCCGTCTGTTGTCAGAGACTGGGTGAGAAAATTATCACCCATGTTCACTTCGACCAGCGCATACTCAATCTCGTCAACATAAGATTTGGGTCCGGAAACAGTTACATAATCCGCATCGGCTTTAATTTCACCGAGAACATACTCTGTAGACAGCTTATAAGATTTGATGGAAGTTCTTAATTCCACAGTATTTGTGTCATACTGGTCAATATAAAGGCTAATAGTTTCCATTGATGCATCTACAAATGAAAGTCCCGAGGGAAGATCAAATGACAGATCAAAGTCATACTTTTTGCTTTCAGTTACATCGGAAACATCTACCGTAATTGTTATGTCATTGGAGGAATACTTTGAAATAACACTTCTCTTTCCGTTTACCGTAACATCCACAGGAATATTATATTCGCTGTAAATTGAAAGATATTTTTCTTTTTCAAGCTCATTTTTTCCTATAATGGTTATCGAAACGTTTTCAAAGGTATGCTCATAATCGGGGCTCTCTGTTTCCATAACATAAAGCCAAATAATAAATCCAAGCAGGAGGCAAACAAGTTTCGGTATTATATGAAACCTTTGCAAAAAGGCAGTAGTGCTATTACTTTTCACCGTTATTTACCTCCTTACGAACATTTTTGACAGAAGATTTTTTTCTTTTGGGAGGCTTGGGAAGCTTTACCTGTTCCTTATCCCCCTCCTGAACCAAAAGTTCAGTCAGCTTAGCCCTCAAAGTATCGGCAGTATATCCTCTTGAAAGTGCTCCGTCTACAGCAACAGAAATAATACCGGTCTCTTCGGAAACAACAATTACCACAGCATCACTGTTCTCGCTGAGACCAAGAGCCGCTCTGTGTCTTGTACCGAGATCTCTGTTAATATCATTCTGTGCAGAAAGCGGAAGAAGGCAGCCTGCGGCATACAATCTTCCATCACATATTATTGCGGCTCCATCATGAAGAGGTGCTTTATTAAAGAAAATATTGCGAATAAGGAATGAATTTACCTGAGCATCTATAATACTTCCGGTTGAAATGATCTCACCAAGCTTTGTACTGCGTTCACAAACAATAAGCGCACCCGTCTTTGTTAAAGCCATTTCATTGGCAGCAGAGCTAACCTCTCTCACAACAAGCATCATGGAATCACGGTTACGCTCCGTTATACTCTTGAGACTTTTGAGAGACGTTCCGCCCATCTTTTCCAAAGCACTGCGTAGCTCAGGCTGAAAAAGAATAACAAGTGCAATAACGCCTACCTGGAAGAAGTTTTTGAAAATAAATTGCAAAGCATGCATACCGACAAATTCCCCGACGAGCAAGGCAAATATCAAAAGTAATACTCCGGCAGCAAGCTTTCCGGCTCTTTTATTTCTTATAAATTTGTACCCGAAATACAAAAGAACCGAAACCGCAAGAATATCAATAACATCAACAATAGATATAGAGCCAATAGTATGACCTATTCCGGAAAAAACATCTGAAAACCATTTCTTGCTGAACACGATTACACCCCAAAACATATAGTCATAATTATAGAAATACTTATACAATGTTAATTATAACACATCGCATTGCTATTTTCAAACTATTTTGAAATAAATACATGAAAATGAATAATTTTTTTTGAAAATGTCAAAAAAAGCTCAAAAAACCCTTTCATTCACCGATTTGCTGTGCTATAATAGCTGTTATAGTTCCAAAACTTGCGGAGGCCGCTTATGAATAATAAAAACAGAATAAAAATTGTCTGCGGTCATTACGGAAGCGGAAAGACAAATGTTTGCGTAAATCTTGCCATGCTTTACAAAAAGAGATTTCCAGAAGCCAAGGTTGCGCTTGCTGATGTTGACACTGTCAACCCATATTTTCGTGCCGCAGATGCCGCTTCTCAGCTTGAAGAGCTTGGCATACATCCAATAATTCCGGAATTTGCAAACACAAATGTGGATATTCCCAGTTTGCCCGGAGAGCTGTATTCAGTTTTCACAAAGGATTCGGATACAGTGGCTTTCATTGACGTTGGCGGTGATGATGGCGCAGTTGCGCTGGGAATGTACGCGGATATGATCAAAGATTGCGGTTACGAGATGATATACGTTATTAGCAAGCATAGACCTCTGATAGCCGATCCCGAAGCCTGCGCCGATCTTATGCACATAATTGAGGATGCTTCCCATCTTAAATGTACCGCTATCGTTAACAACTCGTCTATCGGTACTGAGACAAATGCCGGTATAATAGAAGCTTCCCTTTATTACGCAAAGGAATGCAGCAAAGCCTGCGCTCTTCCGCTGCTCTTCACTTCCTACTTTCCTGAAGTTTGCGGAAATATTACAATCCCGGGAGAAACACTTTTCCCAATGAAAAACGTTACAAAGCAGATATTCTGACTTATGTATAAATTGTTCTGAAGGAGGACCACTATGAACAAAGTTAGTTTCAAAACCGACGCCTGCAAGGGTTGCGGACTGTGCGTTACGGCCTGCCCTAAAAAGATCATTGCCCTTGCCAAGGATTCTCTTAACGCAAAAGGATATCACCCTGCTGTGATCACCGACCAAGAAAAATGCATTGCATGCGCTATGTGTGCTATGATGTGTCCCGACTGTGTAATTAAAGTCGAAAAAGACGTATGAAAGGAGAATAACAGTGTCAGAAAAAGTACTTATGAAGGGTACTGAAGCAATAGCTGAAGCGGCGATCTCCTGCGGATGCCGTTATTACTTCGGATATCCTATTACCCCCCAGACAGAGCTTTCGGAATATATGGCAAAAAAGCTTCCCAAGGTAGGCGGTCTCTGTCTCCAGGCTGAAAGCGAGGTTGCCGCTATTAATATGACTCTCGGTGCAGCGGCAAGCGGTGTTCGCGCCATAACATCCTCTTCCTCTCCCGGAATTTCCCTGAAGAGTGAGGGCATCAGTTATATGGCAGGATGCGATCTTCCCTGCCTCATCGTTAATATTCAGAGAGGCGGCCCCGGTCTCGGCGGCATTCAGCCCTCACAGCAGGATTATTACCAGGCTACCCGCGGAGTAGGACATGGCGACCTCCGTCTTTTAGTTCTTGCTCCCTCCTCAGTACAGGAAATGGCTCAGCTTACTGTTGAAGCATTTGACCTTTCCGATATTTACAGAGTTCCCGCGATGATCCTCGCAGACGGCGCTCTCGGTCAGATGATGGAGCCTGTTGACTTCCAGTCAATAGAAAGAAGAGAGCTTCCCGAAAAGACATGGGCTGCTTGCGGACATAACAATGAGAGAAAGAAAAACATCGTAAACTCTCTTTACATCGACCCTCAGGTTCTTGAGGACGTTGTTGACGAGAGATATAAAAGATACGATATCATTGAAGCAAATGAGGCAAGAAGCGAGGAGTATATGACCGAGGATGCGGATATCGTTCTCGTTTCATTCGGTATCACCGCACGTATCTGCAAAACCGCCATCAAGGCTGCAAGAGAAAAAGGTATAAAGGTTGGTCTTATCCGACCTATAACTCTTTGGCCTTTCCCCAAGAAGGTAATTTCAAAAACTGCCGAGCGCGCAAAGGTATTCCTTTCTGTTGAAATGTCCAAGGGTCAAATGATAGATGACGTGCGCCTTGCAGTTAACGGCAAAGCCCCCGTACATTTCTACGGTCGCACCGGAGGTATGATCCCCACACCCGAGGCAGTTCTTGAAGAAATCAAGAAGCTTGCAGATAATATCAACGCATAAGGAGGAAGCTGAAATGAAAACAGTATTTGACAGACCCCACGCTCTTTCAGACGTGCCTCTCCACTACTGTCCCGGTTGCACCCACGGTATTATTCACCGTCTCGTTGCCGAGGTAATTGACGAGCTTGGAATCGAAGGACAGACAGTAGGTATTGCAAGCGTAGGTTGTTCCGTATTCTCTTATAACTATTTCGAGTGTGATATGGTTCAGGCGGCTCACGGCCGTGCTCCCGCAGTTGCAACGGGTGTAAAGAGAACTCATCCCGATAACTTCGTGTTCACCTATCAGGGCGATGGCGACCTTGCGGCTATCGGTACTGCCGAAACAGTACACGCGGCAACCAGAGGCGAAAATATCACCATCATCTTCGTTAACAACGCAATTTACGGTATGACCGGCGGTCAGATGGCACCCACAACTCTTCTCGGCCAGGTTACTACCACCTCTCCCTATGGACGCGACAAGGCTATCCAGGGAAACCCCATCAGAGTTTGTGAAATGCTCTCCACTCTTGACGGTGTAGCTCTCGCATCCCGCGTTGCAGTTGACACCCCCAAGAACATTATCGCCGCAAAGAAGCAGATCAAGAAGGCGTTTGAGTATCAGAGAGACAAGAAGGGCTTTACAATAGTTGAAGTTCTCTCTACCTGCCCTACAAACTGGGGTATGTCTCCCGAGAAGTCTCTCGAGTGGCTGCGCGAAAACATGATGCCCCAGTACCCCCTCGGTACCTATAAGGACATTGAAGCAAAGGAGGAGAAATAAATGACAA
Source organism: Oscillospiraceae bacterium (assembly GCA_015065395.1). Taxonomy (GTDB): domain Bacteria; phylum Bacillota; class Clostridia; order Oscillospirales; family CAG-272; genus Avispirillum. The sequence continues at coordinate 536 of SVQJ01000065.1, read as the reverse complement.
CATCAATTCTTTTCTCCGGCTTTGGCGGTCAGGGTATCCTCTTCTCCGGCAAGGCCATGGCAAAAAGTGCAATGTACGCCGGAAAGCAGGTTTCATGGCTTCCCTCTTACGGCCCCGAGATGAGAGGCGGCGCGGCAAACTGCTCCGTTATCATTTCCGATGAGGAGATCGGTGCTCCCACCATTACAAACCCTGACGTTCTGGTAGCAATGAATCTTCCTTCATTTGATAAATTTGAGCCTACTGTAAAGGAAGGCGGTCTCATTATAGTTGATTCCTCTCTCGTTTCAAAAAAGAGCGAGCGCGAGGATGTCAATGCCTGCTACATCCCCGCATCCGCTCTTGCAAGCGAAAACGGCATCGAAGGAATGGCAAATGTTATCGTGCTCGGACAGATCTTAAAGCTCACCGGTATGTTTGAATATGATACATTCCTTTCATATCTTCTCAAGGGTATTCCCGAGTCAAAGGCTGCTCTTATTGAAAAGAACAAAAAGGCACTTAAGATCGGATACGAATTCTAAAAACAAGAAAAG
>SVQJ01000064.1:6662-9036 GCA_015065395.1 Oscillospiraceae bacterium | reverse complement strand
TTTTCAGATGTAAGAGATGTTACTTGCTCTCTTTAACTTGCCTATAGGGCGGTCTGCGCCTTTTTCGACAGCCTGAGGCACACACGGTGCCTTTTTATGTATCAGTTCTCCATCATAAGCTTTATGATCTCACGGTCCGTTCCACACATACCCTCACGGGCGATTCTGCCAACGTTGGCAATGGTAGCTTCAACTCCCTTGGTAACTATACCGTCACCGCCGTAAAACTGGTTTCCCTGCAAATACATATTCAATCCAAGCATTCCCGCATCTATTGCTGAGGATATCTTTGCCGCACAACTGGCTTTGGCACCGTCACAAATTATGCCAGAATCCATGGCTAATGTGTTAACGATAGTGTGAGCAACCGTATTAAGTCCGCCGCCCATAAGGTAAGCAACTCCTGAAGCAGCAGCCGCACCTGCGCTGACCACTCCGCAATATGCGGAAAGACATCCGATGCCTGTTTTCAAATGCGTTGTCACAAGATTCGATACGCAAAGAGCGCGAATCAGCTTTTCTCTTGAATATCCCATGTGATTAGCAAAAACAATAACAGGAACGCTTGCTGTTATTCCCTGGTTTCCGCTTCCTGAGTTTATAACCACCGGCAACTCGCATCCATTCATTCTGGCATCGCTTCCCGCTGCCGCGTAGGCTCTCATTTTTCTGTGCATTACATTTTCCTTACCGTGGAGAAGAACCTTACCTATATTGGCACCGTAATCGTTCTTCAATCCCTCCACAGCGATCGCCATATTATAATCGATCTGGCGGTTTATCACATCGCAAACATCGCTTACATCAACACTATCCGCAAAATCAACTATCCCCTCAACAGTCAGCACTTCTCTGTTTGTCTTCTTCTCTTCCTCTATTACGGGACTTTCAAAAAGCTTCTGACCGTTCTTTTCTATGGAAACGATATTTGTGTGACGCCCTGCCAGGCGAACAGAAGCACTGTCATCATTTTTGAAAACACTGACGGTAATATCAAAGGCATGATCAGTTTCCTTATGGAAAATTTCAATTTCGATACTGTCAATATATTCTTTTAGTGCAAAAGTTTGCTCTTCACTGACAGAGGAAAGAACCTCAAGCTCTCCTCCGGCGTCGCCTGCAAATGCACCGATAGCAGCTGCAGATCCTATTCCACGCAATCCGGATGTGTGCGGTACAACCACACTTTTGACGTTCTTGATGATATTTCCGCTTACTTCGCAGATGATTCTTTCAGGTAAAGTACCTAAAGTATCCCGCGCTTTTGCAGCAGCATAAGCTATAGCGATCGGCTCGGTACACCCCATAGCAGGTACCAATTCTTCTTCAAGAATTTTAACGTAGGTATTATAACGAAAATCTGTTTTTTTCACTTTACATTCCTTCTCATTTCGCATCAAACCATGTTCTACCCATGTTTGCTTCAACATCTAAAGGAACAACGGTATTATATGCGTTTTTCATTTCTCTTTCCAGTATATCACTTACAATATCAGCACAATCAACGGATGACTCCACGATAAGCTCGTCATGCACCTGCAAGACAAGCCTTGCATCCACCCCCGCCTCTTTCAAGGCATTATGCACGTTTATCATAGCGATCTTAATTATATCAGCCGCCGTCCCCTGAATCGGACTGTTCATTGCAACACGCTCACCAAACGCTTGCAGATTTTTATTTTTAGCGGATAGCTCCGGTATGGGACGGCGTCTTCCGAGAAGTGTGGTTGTATAACCGTCAGCCTTCGCCCTTTCAACAGTTTCCTTCAAATATCTGTCAACTCCCGGGAAGGTAGCAAGATAACTGTCTATATACTCTCTTGCGGCCTTACGGGAAACATGAAGATCCTGAGAAAGAGAAAAATCACCGATACCGTAGACAATACCGAAATTAACAGCCTTTGCCTTTGACCGAAGCTCCTTAGTCACCATTTCCTGCGGCACACCGAACACTTTTGCTGCTGTGGAGGCGTGTATATCGCCACCTTCAAGGTAGATTTCACGCATAACGCTATCTCCGGATATCTCGGCAAGAAGACGCAGCTCTATCTGAGAATAGTCCGCATCTATAAGAATCCGCTGATCGTCAGTTGCTGTAAAATACTTTCTCAATTCTCTTCCAAGCTCATCTCTGACGGGGATGTTCTGCATATTGGGATCCAGAGAGGAAAGCCTGCCGGTCGCAGTGCCTGTTTGATTAAATTTCGTGTGGATCCTTGAATTTTCATCAACCAAAGCTATTATATTCTCACCGTAGGTTCCCACAAGCTTTGCCACTTTGCGAAAATCAAGTATGTCCTCTATGATCTCATGATAGGGACGTAGGCTTTCCAGCGTTTCTGCACTTGTTGAATAACCGGTCTTTGTTTTCTTT
>SVQJ01000064.1:0-6652 GCA_015065395.1 Oscillospiraceae bacterium | reverse complement strand
GTTATCTTTTTGGCAGGTAGCCCGAGATCTTCAAAAAGAACCTCGCCAAGCTGCTTTGGAGAATTAATATTGAACTCACGTCCTGCCTGCACGTATATTCTCTCAGCAAGCTGTTGCTGCAGCTCGCTCAACTGACCAATGTAAGCACGAAGGCCGTTACAGTCAAGCTTGAAGCCGTAAGTTTCCATATCTGCAAGGACAGGAGAAAGGGGTATCTCAATATCTGCCAGCACCCTCTCCATCCCCTGATTCTCGATTAATTCCTTCAGGACAGGATAAAGTCTGAAGCAATACCATGCGCCTGATCCCGCAAAGCTTTGCGCCTGCTCTGAAAGATGTCTTAAAACCGATTTTTCTATAGGATATGAGCCTTCACCGGGAGAAAGCAGGTATTCTGCACTCATTGTATCGAAAACGCAATTTTCAGCACCGGTCCTTTTATAGAATTCTTTATAATCGTGGCATATAAATTCACGGCAAAGTAAAGAGGATGTTTCTCCATAAAGACGGTAAACACCGCTCTCATTAGCACCGTAAAGCCCATCGTCCTCAAGGCTAAGAGCAACAATTCCGGCTGACTCGGCAAATTCCGATACACTTAAAGTTCCTATTTCAGGCTTTTTTACTTCTGATACGACATTATCTTCACTATTAAGATCAAATCGTTTGGAAAGAGCGAAAAGCTCAAGCTTTGTGAAAAGCTCAGACAGCTCCTTCTTATTTATTCCGCTTTCTTCAATATCGGAAAGTGTTACGCAAAGAGGAGCTTCTCGGCTGATTTTTGATAAATCATAAGACAAATATGCACTTTCTTTGCCAAGCAACAGCTTTTCCCTTGCACTCTTTCCTGCTCCGCCCATGTCTGCATCAGCGTAAAGACCGTCAAGGCTATCACACGCCGCGATAAGTTTGAAGGCAGTCTTTTCGCCGATACCTGGAACACCGGGGATATTATCGGATGCATCACCCATTAAAGCCTTAACATGGATATATCCTTCCGGAGTTACTCCATACTCATCAATGAAATGCTGACGGTCAAAAACAATATCCTCTTTGGTTTTAACAAGAATTACAGAGGTATTGTCTGTAATAAGCTGTAAGGAATCTCTGTCACCTGTGAGAATGTACGAACGTATATCACCCTCTCTGTCTGCCATAGCCGCAACTGTGCCTAAAACATCGTCCGCTTCCCAACCGGGACATTCAACAACTGTAAATCCCATAGCAGAAGCTATCTTCTTAGCCCAGGGAAGCTGTTGGGCAAGATCCTCAGGCATAGGCTTTCGGTTGGCCTTATAAGCATCAAACATCTTGTGTCTGAAGGTTGGAGCCTTAAGGTCAAATGCACAAGCAAGATAATCGGGAGAAAGGCTGTCCAAATGCTTTTTCAATATGTTGACAAAGCCGTACACAGCATTTGTAGGTATGCCCTCTGCAGTGGAAAGCGGACGGATACCGTAAAAAGCGCGATTAAGTATACTGTTTCCGTCAACGATCAAGAGCTTTTTCGTATCAGCACTCATTTTTACACCATTTCCTTTTACGATCTCATATAATTTTACCCTAAAAGACACATTCTGTCAACACAATTTATATCATAACAGGTGCACACATAAGCATTTCACGGACAGAAGCATATAGCTCAAAATACTTTCTTTCAGAGATAGGTGTTTTGTCCTTACCGCATTCCACTGTGAAGGACGGCCTGTCAAATTCTTTAATAAACCAGTCGGTAAGTCCACCATACGCGGCAAGACCTTCAGGCTGTGACAGTTTATATCCGGAAAGCCGTGCCAAGCGGCGCGCTATTGACAGCGCCCCTTTGGGGGCATAACCTCCGGAAGAATAATATATCTCATTTCCGCTTGTATGCAGGCTGATCACCATTCCGACCGCCTCATCATACCTTATATAATTTGCAAGAGCCCCGGTCTCGGGTTCGGAAAAAGGTGCTTCTCCACCGTATCTTGTTGCACCGGGAACTATCCCGTTTTCCGATTCCAGCTTCTTATATTCATAAAATCCCGCATCATAATTGTGATTTAAGTCTACTCCTCTGGCATTTGCCTTCCACATGGAATAATTGCCGCCCGACATTTTATTCAGTCTGTCATACAATATACAATCCTCTGAAACACCGTTTATCTGTATATCCACTCCATCAGCATTCAGAAGCGGAACGACGTGTATACATCTTGCCGAAAGCAGGGCTTGCATATTTACACCGAAGGGCTGCTTACCTGCTTTATAGTATTCACACACCTCATTGACAAAACGCAAAAGAATCAGAGTGGTTATCCACTCGGCGCCGTGGTGAGAAGCCACATACAAAACACTTTTTGCCGCATTCCTGTTTCCGAGAGAAAGCATAAATATCTTTTTCCCTAATATCGTCTCTCCGATGCTGGTAACGGATAAAAAGCTGTACCTTTCATTCATAGTATCAACAAAGGCTGAAACCGTCTCGTAATCCGCTTGCACAGAAAAATCAAGCAATGCCTTACTTCTGTCAATTTCCACTTTTCTTTTTGCAGCCATATAAACCTCTTTCTCCGCTTTGGCTTTTTTGAAATTATATTCTCAATCCAAAGTATTATTACAAAAGTAAAGTTTACAAAAAACTGTCTTGTTTTATTTGACAATATGTGTTAGAATGTTTTGTCGGGAATAAATATCTGAAGGTGGAGTTTTATGACAAAGTCTAATATCACATTGAATTTTTATATTTTCTCCCTGTGTACGGTTACTGCTTTTTCAGCCTTATCAACTGTTCTGCGTATCATTGGCAGAATTGCCGCAAATAACATAACAATCTCCTCGAGTGTAAAAAACACGCTTTCGTTTTTATATAATACCTGCAGTCTTTTGGCTGTAGTTTCCGTGATCTGTGCTATAATTTATGCACATTCATACTTTGGAAAAAAAACCGCCAAGATCATACTTTTTGCCTCCGCCGGAATCATTCTTATTTCAAAGGCTGCTGAAATGCTGTCATTTATGATCCAAAATGATATGCTGTCCACGCTGATCCCCTTTGTTATCGTTGGATCCTACGCTATAGAATTCCTGATCTATGTTCCCATTATCCTGTTTACATACGGACTTTGCATCCTTTTTTCCCGATCCAGATGCAAAAGCAACGATGAAAAGCATCAAAGGAAACGTACTCCTGTTATAGCAGCGATTACCGCCATCGGCATGTTTTCCTTTTGCTTCTATTTCCTCATACCGATCATTGATCTCATAAACTATATAATACCTCAGCTTGATGTCATTGTCCCCTCCGATATGGGAAAAATCGCATTTGACTTTTTATACGCAGCAAAGGATTTCCCCTCCGTCCTCCTCGGATGTACCGCCGCGGGCATCGGGTATATGTATCTTGCCCGCTTAATAACCGGCAGACTTAAATTAAAGCAGCATTACGAGCTCATAAAAGACAAAAAATAAAGGCATGGATAAAAAAATGAAAAGAACTGTAAAAATAATTGCATTTACTTTGGCGTGCATCTTTTCTGTATCCGTTTTTACCGGATGCGGAGAAAGCTTGAAAAAGAAAAAAAGGAACGAAGCATACGAAAAGTATGACCGTACCGGCGAAAGATACGATTATTATCTCCCCGACTATGTGGATGTATGCGATTACAAGGGGATAGAGATCCCCGATCTCACTTACGCTCCCTCTGAAGAAGATATCGAAAACAAGAAAACGATAATGGCTCAATACTATTGCGAAAGAACTGAGGATCCCGACCGCGCTGCGATCAAGGGGGACGTTGTCAGCATAATCACCACCTGCAAATTCAAGGAAACGCAAGAAACCTATCACCTTTATAATTTCGAGCAGAGAGCTGAAGGCGACGGTGAGTCCTTCGTGCTTGGTTGCGGCTATTTCTACTTCCCTGAGCTTGACAACGCGGTTATAGGCATGAAGCAGGGAGAAACAAAAAAGGTTGAGCTGACCCTCCCGGACCCGTTCTATAAAGATATCTTGAATTCCGGAAAAGTTCTTGAAATGGAGATCACCCTTTGCTGGATCGACTCGGTTGATTATTCAGCCGCTAATGACGATTTTTACTTTGAGCATTACTCATACAAGGGCGATTCACTGCGTGAATATATCATCTATGAGTTACGCGAAGAGGTCAATGAGCTGATTGCAGATTATAAGACCACCCTTGCATGGAACTACATTTGCGAAAACAGTAAGCTCAAGAAGCTGCCTGAAAAGGAGGTTAAAGAGATATACAACAGCCTTCTGAACAGCACGAGAACTGCCGCACAAGAAGACGATATGACCCTTCTTGAATACGTTTCTGAAAAATACGGCTATGAAAAGCTGGAAGATTTCTATGCATATCTCGAAGAATGCTCAGAGCAATACTGCTATGAGGATATGATCTATTATTACATAGTGAGATGTGAAAATCTTAAAGCCCACACCGACAGTGATGATTATCTCAGCTTCTATGAAGAAAAATGCCTTGAAATGGCTGATCCCTACGGTATAACTAATTTTGCTGATGCCGAGAGCTTTTTGATATATTACTACGGTGATGAGGGACTGAGCGAAACCATGCTTGAGTTATATACAAAAAAATGGATAGCTGACGCCTGCAAGGTACGCTCGGATATCAACCAGGTATACAGTAAAAAGCTTAATAAATAATAAATTAAAAAAGGAAAACCCGATTCGACTCATTTGGGTTTTCCTTTTTTAATAAACATATTACAAAAGCTCTTTTCTCAGCTCCTCCGGAGATTTGGGACTGAGCAAGGAAGGCGGAATATCAAAAACCGTTTTACAGCCGAGCTCTCCCTTTTTCTGCAATTTGTATGCCGCTCTTGCAAAAGCACATATTACAGACGCTGTAAATTCAGGATTAGAATCAAGCTTTAAGCTGTACTCGATCACATGGTTATTGGAGGAATCTGCTCCGGTCGCACCCGTCCTTATAACGAAACCACCGTGAGGGATGCCGCTGTGATCACGTTTCATTTCTTCCGAGCTTATAAAATGTACTATTGTATCATAATCAGCAAAATAATCAGGCATTTCCTTTATCTCTTTTTCGATTCTTTCGAGATCAGCACCTTCTTTTGCAACAACAAAGCATTCCCGCAAATGCATATCCCTTGCGGTAAGTAAAGGTTCTTCTGCGTTTCTTACAGAATTGAGAGCATCGGTTTTAGGTATGGTGTACTGCCTTGCATCAGCCACTCCTTCAATACGGCGAACAGCATCAGAATGTCCCTGGCTGACGCCCTTACCCCAAAAAGTATAATTTTTACCCTCCGGGAGTATAACCTCAGCATAAAGACGGTTTAACGAGAACATACCCGGGTCCCAGCCACAGGAAATGATGGCAACATTACCGTGCTGCGCGGCAGCGCTATCCACCCTTGCAAAGTGCTCAGGTATCTTGGCATGTGTATCAAAGCTATCAACAACACAAAACATTTTTGCAAGATCCGGAGTTTGGGTGGGGAGATCCTTTGCGCTTCCTCCGCAGAGAATCATAACATCAATTCTGTCCTTATAATCAGTCACCTTATCAACATGGCAAACCTTGACCCCCTCTGTAGCTATTGTAAGCTTTTCGGGATCGCGCCGCGTGAACACGCAAACAAGCTCCATATCGGGATTCTGCTTTATTGCAGATTCAATCCCGCGTCCCAGATTTCCGTAACCGTAAATACCCACTCTTATACTCATACCTGACACATCCTTTCATAAAGGAAAAAGATAAAAAACATACTGATATTTTAACGAATACTTTTTACTTTGTAAAGTACCTGCAGACAAAAAAATATTATTTCTTCAATCAACCTCGCCTTGACAGCATAAAAATTTACGTATAAAATCATTTTATCATTTGTTTATCCAGAGTTAACAAACATTCGATATTATATTCACATAATGAAAGGAGTAACTATCATGTTCAGAATTCTGGTTTGTGATGACGATAAACACACACGGCTTCTCCTAAAAGCAGTTCTCGAGGCTGAAAAATATGAGGTTTTTTGCGCAAAAGACGGCGTAGATGCTCTCGCGCTTCTTGAAAAAGAGCATATCGATCTGGTCGTTCTTGATATTATGATGCCAAACATGGACGGATATGAGTTTACGGAAACACTCAGGGAAAATAACAACAACCTACCGATACTTATGGTTTCCGCAAAACAGCTGCCGGAGGATAAACGCAGAGGCTTTCTTGCAGGCACCGATGACTACATGACAAAGCCTATTGACGAGGTTGAAATGCTGCTTCGTATCAAAGCACTACTGAGACGTGCTCAGATCGCAAACGAGAGAAAGATAGTTATAGGGGCTGTTGTACTTGACTACGATTCGTTGACCGTTACCAAAGACAACATTGCGACGGAACTGCCCCAAAAAGAATTTTTGTTGCTTTATAAACTGTTATCATATCCGGGGAAAATATTTACAAGGATCCAGCTCATGGATGAAATATGGGGAGCAGACAGCGATACCGGATGGGAAACTGTTACGGTACATATCGGCAGACTGAGAAAGCGTTTTGAAGGCTGGAATGAGTTTACTATCGAGTCAGTTTCCCATCCGGTATCGCTGTCTGCTCCCCATATATCATCCATGAGCTGGATCCTTGAAAATATTTTCCCCGGATAT
>SVQJ01000063.1 GCA_015065395.1 Oscillospiraceae bacterium | reverse complement strand
CAGGTGGGCGCTATATACGCTTCCTTCAGATAGTGGCCTCTTGCTTCGGTCTTTGAAAGAACCTTTGTATGGCCGCAGAATTTGCATGCTTCAAGCATTTCTCCGCTTTCGGTACAGGTTGCGGTGTTTTCCTTAAAGAAGCTGTGCGCTTTTGTTTCCAGCGCTTCGTTGCACACCGTGCAGACAATATTATGAAAGTTACCATTAGCGTATGAATAAGAATAGTGATCGCTGTCGCTGTGGTAGGAGGGAATCACTGATTCCTTTTCGTATTTGCATATAGAGCAACGGATGACCTGATATCCGTCAGCGGTACAGGTTGCATCGGTTTTTGCAACGGTTTCAAAGCAGCTTCCCTCGGTATGAAGGGCGGGGATAACGCGGCTTTCCGTTGCAGAGCATTTTGTGCATACGTACTGCTCATAGCCGATCTCAAGGCAGGTTGCTTTCTTTGTCACAGCGCTCTTTTCATAGCTGTGGCTGCAGCGGGGAGCGGCAATGGCCTTTTCCAAGGTATTGCCAAGGTCCTTTCTGACTTCTGCCATGATATCGTATTCATCCATTGAGCTGTCCCAAGCGTCAGTGGAGAAGGCAGGCATTGAAAGATAATTTACCACATTGGTTGAGACCTTTGCAACGATCTCTTTTGCACAGTCCTTTCCCAAAAGCTCTTCCAACATGGAAAGCATCTGGTATTCCTCAACTCCGTCTCTCATCATTTCCACACGGATGCTTCCGATGCAGGGGATGCCTTGCATCTTCCCCTGTACTCTTCCGTAGAAGAGCACGCCGTTTCCGTAAATATATGAACCGACATGGCTGCTTGCGGGAAGAGGATATTTGTTAACCTTCCACTGGCAATTTGTCTTTGCGCCTGTAGGGGTGGTATCATAATATGCATTGTTATAGGTATCATATTCAGACCAGTTGTTTGAGCCGTAGTAGAGATATCCTGTACAATCCTCCTGATAAAGCTGCCAGAAAAGCAATTTTGTTTGCAGACCGGTGTTTTCTATAAGGTGATTTGTATAAGAATAGCCTTTGTTCATTCCTGCGGAATAAGCCCAAAGCTTGATCTTTTCTTCCCCGTTTGAATTGGCTATGGCCATTTGTGAGAGGACTCTCTGAGAAAAGTCACCGTATATGCTTTCCCAATCATAATAGAGCTCGCCTGCAAAGGGGTTGCCGGAATAGGGGCCGCTCATGTTTCTTATGATCGATGTCTCAACTCCGGAATAGTTGAGCTTTGCGATCTCAGAGGAGGGTGTGAAGCCGTACATTCTGGGGCACCAGATGGTACAGAGCTCTTCGTCTATCATTTCCTGAGTTGCACTGTGGAGCTTGGACACGGGATATGATGCGATGGGGCCCGAGTAATAGCTGTAGGGATAATAATGCTCCTCGCCGTGAGGGATAACGTTGTTTACATGGCCTCCCCAGTTGCTTTCAAGAAGAAGCTTGCTTGCGTGAGCATCGTCAACATCGTGTCGGTCCACGTTTGATATATCAAGAAGGTCACCGGGCAGGGGCTCGTCGATGTTGTAAAAATAGAGCTTATCCTCAATTTCTTCCCATATATCTGAGGTTTTAAGGTCGTTATATATGTCCTTGTAGTAATTGTTGTCGTAAAGGCCGTCCGAATAAGTACCCTTGTTTCCGCCTCCGGTAGCATTCACACGAACTGCGCTGACACGGTCATTGGTGAGATATGGATTGGTTGAGCTGACCGTTCCGGGAATATCGGTGGCACACAGTCGGTTTTCCAGAAGATAGTTATAAAATTCTTCGTATGTTCCGCCGTAGGAAGTGTTATTTGTAAGAATAAAGGAGGTCTGAAGAGCGGTCTTTTCGGATATGGTAAAGTTCCAGACATAGGTATAGACCTTGGCGGTCTTAACAATCTGTCCATTCGCATTTTTTATGTCAAGCTGTGCCGAATACCAGCCTGCCGGAGTGGTCTCATCACTTTTTATACGGATATAAAATGCCTGACTTTTTCCTGCGTTAAGCTGAAAAACTCCTCCTGAAACATTTGCCAGAGGTGCAACGGGATCGGGGATCTCACCCTCGCGGATAAAATCGTCCTCTGCAGATGTTGCCCCGAAAATATTATTGTCAACCAGGTCGGTTACTGTGATATACATCTGATAGTAAATTTCCGCAGGGATCACATCGCCGTTTGTATTAACGAAATCCGATACCGTCGCAGTCATGCCCGATTTGGTCTCATCGGAGCAGAGAACGAACTGTGCGCTTTCTATCTCGTTTTTTGCCATATAAACGGAATAGGTATCCATCCCCGAGGGGGTAATGTCCTCAGTGAGCACTTTTTTGAAAGAATGCTCAAACCACAGCTCGATGCCGGGGTCCTCGTAGGGGGCAGCTTGCTTTATGTAGCTGTCGGCAGGATCGCAGCTTGCGGTCTGAGCTGCAATGGAGCCCTGAGCGCAAATGGCAATAAAGGCGGCAACGATCAAGCACAGAAATGATATTTTTGTAAGCTTTTTCACAAATGATACCTCCCGGGATTGTTTTTGTATGTTAATTTTACCAAACACAGGACCTTTTGTCAATGCGTAGTAGTATGTATATCATAAAAACCTTCGAAAAAATTGCAGGATCCTTTTGGAAGGGCTGTTGCTTTTCATTCCACTATGCAAGCCTGGCGGAAATTGATCTCAAAGGCTCGCTCCGTTTCCTCCTGGGTGTATTCAACTATTCCTCTCATTGGGTCGCAAAAGATATAGCCTGTGTCAGTATAGCCTATAAGCACGAGACAGTGGGAAACGGAATGCCATACCACGGTCTCGCCGTCTACAACATTTGTCCAGCAAAGGCTGTCGTCGTCCAGCATCCACATGGTTCCCCAGATTATAACAGGGATCTTTCGGTCTATGTATCTTTTGCATTCCTGAATATCAAGGCCGCTTATATCATAAACCTTCTTTTTGCTGCCTATGTTTTCAAGATAGCTGTTTCCCGTTTCGCACAGGCAGGGGGCATAGCAACCCATTCCCTCTGTAAAGGGGTCTCCTATGTATTCCTTCCAGGGGTTTCCGTTAACGTAATCACCTTTGGGCATATAATCGGTATAAAGTGCCTCGGGCTCTATATCCAAGCCCTCGTATTTCAGAACAATGGCAAGAGAAACCGCTTCGCATCCGCAGGGGAGAAGAGGAAACTGCATTATGTTTTCAACATCAAGGCACACCTTTTTATAAGCAAGAACGGTAACATAGGCGTGCTCTGAGGTGATATTACCGTTCCCGTCATCAACGGAATACAGTATTTTATATGTGCCCGGGGTGCTAACGTCTACCTGAGAATCATCGCAATTTACCTTGAGGGGGCCTTTCACGGTGTCAAACCCCTGAATACCGTCAAAATAATCCGGCTCTTCTCCAAGATTCACGGTTATATCACGAACGCCCTCAAGGTAGGGCTTCTCTCTGTCCGCAACGAAAACTATCTGTGCGTTTTTAGAGGAGCTGTTTCCCGATGTATCTGTGGCAACAAGGGTGACGGTACAGCTTCCCACGGCACCCTTGGGTATATCACCTTTGAAGGAGAAAGCCACGGAAGAGCTGTCATAGTATGATGAAACGAGATCAATGGCAGGAGGAATACTTCCCTCGGGGACGTGAACGGTCTTTGAATAGAAAACGGGGGCAACAGTGTCTATCACGTTTACGGTTACCGGAAGCTTGCTGTAGCTTCCCCAAAGGCTTAGGGTATTTTCTCCGATAACCATATCGTCGGTGGCGTTTTCATGCATTATGCGAAGGCCCTCGCGTTCACCGCCCTCGCCGAAGATCAGTGATGCAAGAATATCGTTATTGCTTTTGGCTTCTACCGTCACATCGGTATTTATATCGTGAACATATACGGTGGAGAAATATTTGCTTTGGTTTTTGCCTTCGTCGGTGAGGATCACCTCCGTATTGTATTCTCCTGCTTTTTTGCAGTCGGGAGGAGAAACGATATCTATACTCACATTTGTACTGTCATCGATTATGGGGACTAAGTCCTTGCCTTCGATAACGGTGCCCAGGGGAATATCCAGGGAAACCGCCTTCCCTCTGGGGGGGACTGTATCGATGAATTCTATCTCAAAAATATATGCGGTGTTATCCTTTTTTGCTTTGATATATGCTTTTCCCACATTGGGGATGCCTTCAAGATCGTAATTCAGTGCCTCGGGGGAGAGAAAATCAAGATGGTGCTTTATAATATCTTCGTCAGTGCCGCTTTCAAAGGGTGCTGTTGATCTGTTTTCGGAAACGGTAAGCGTGCATTTTTCTGTGGTCGTATTACCGCCCTCATCCGTTGCACAGATAAGAACAGAGAAGGAACCGCTTTTATTTGATACCGGCGCACCCTCTTCAAAGGAAAGCACAACCGCGGTGCTGTCCGAGAGCTCTTTTACGAAATCCTCGGGTGAGAGGGGACAACCGTTGGTTATCCAAAGATCTGAAAGCGATAAGACAGGAGCTTTGGTGTCGGAAACGGTAATTTTTATTTCTTTTTTGTAAAACCCGAAAAAGCAAAGCTCTGCCTTTTTCGTTCCCACATGGTCGGTGGGGAAGCTTTTGATATCGGTTTTTATTTTGCAGAGGGAAGAAACAAAGCCGTTTTCGGTTATATGAGAAAAATCCGGTGTATCACCCGCCTCGCAGATAAGGGTGCGGCAGCATTTATCCACAAATACTGCGGCAAAGATCAGCAAAGAAGCGAGGATACCTGCAAGAATAAACGAGACTGTTATGATCGGCTTTTTTATATTAGATCTGTGTTCCATCGTTACTCTTTCTTTCAAAAAATGACAATTTATGCTATTATATCAGAAAACAGCCAAATGAGCAAGGGGGGAGAATCCTTTTTTCTTTTCCCAATCGTGTAAACGGTGGAGACGTACAGGTGCGTATTTGCAACAGGGGAGAACATATATTCTTCCAAAGTCCTTGAATTTAAGGCAGGAATTTGATAAAATAATAAAAAAAGAAAGGAGAGGCAATGATGGAGAAATTGAGGCTTTCATCCCCTGTAAGCTCCCTTCGGGGTGTTGGACGGGCGAAGGAGCAGGCTCTTGGCAAAATGGGAATATTCACCCTTCGGGATCTGATCGGTCATTATCCCAGGGCGTATCAGAATAAGGGCGAAATTTGTTCTGTAACCGTTGCTGCCTCTCTTTGCCGTGCTGTTGGAAGCGTGCCGCCTGCTGCTTTCGTTCTGACCGTTGCCGGCGAGCCGAGGGTGAGCATGATCCGCCGCGGGCTGACACTTTTGAAATTCAAAGCCTTTGATGAAAGCGGGACCTTGGAGATCACGTATTTCAACCAGCCATTTCTGAAGGACGTGTTCAGAACGGGAAGGGCCTTTCGCTTTTGGGGGAAGCCTTCCCTTGCCGCAGGCCGCTTGAATCTCACATCTCCCGTATATGAGCCTTATTATGACGGAATCAGTCTTCCTGCCATCGTGCCGGTCTATCCGCTGAGTGCCGGCATCAGCCAGAAATTCATTTCGGGACTTATCGGCGAAGCTTTGAAGGTTGCCGCAGGTGAGCTTCGTGATCCTGTTCCTCCGTCTCTTTTGGAAACAAACGGTCTTTGCACTTTGCCCTATGCGGTGCGGAATATACATCTTCCCGAAAATCCGGAGGCTCTGGAGCGGGCGCGCAGGCGCCTTGCCTTTGATGAGATATTCACACTTTCGCTTGCAATGCACGCTCAAAGAAGCGAGCGGGCGTCAACGGGTGCTCCGAAAATGGGGGACGGGGATATATCTCCCTTGAAGTCGCTTTTCAAATTTGAGCTGACAGGAGCTCAGAATAGGGCTATAGAGGAGATAGGTAATGATCTCGGTAAATGTGCTCCAATGTGTCGGATCCTTTGCGGCGACGTGGGAAGCGGAAAAACCGCGGTTGCCGCCGCTGCGGCTTATATTACCGTCAAAAACGGTTATCGTTGTGCCCTTATGGCACCCACGGAGATCCTTGCAAAGCAACATTTCTCGGATCTTGAACCGATATTTTCCTCGTTGGGGATAAAGTCTGCGCTTCTTTGCGGATCAATGACGGCGTCTGAAAAGAAAAGGGTTAGAGAATCTTTTGTCAGCGAGAATGCCCCTTCGCTTATTATAGGGACCCACGCCCTTATATCCGACGGCGTGGAGATACCGGATCTTGGCCTTGTTATAACTGATGAACAGCACAGATTCGGAGTAAATCAAAGGGCGGCGTTGAAGGAAAAATCCCAAAATGCTCACTCACTTGTTATGAGTGCCACTCCCATACCAAGAACTCTATCTTTGGTGATTTACGGAGATCTTGATGTTTCCAGATTGGATGAAATGCCTCCCGGACGACAAAAGGTCGGAACGTTCCTTGTGGATGAAAGCTACCGCGCAAGGCTCTTGGGCTTCATAAGAAAGCAAAAGGCCGAGGGGCACAGAACATATATCGTATGTCCTGCCATCGAAGAGGAAGAAAACAAGAAAAAGGAAGAGGATCCCGAGGAAATGGCTAATCTTTTTCTTGTTCAGGACAAGAACGAGGGAGAGCCGCCGCTGAAGGGAGCCGTTCAATATGCTGAGACCCTTCGTACCCATCTTCCCGATCTGAATATTGGATTTATCCACGGTAAAATGAAAACTGCTGAAAAGGACCGAGTGATGGAGACCTTTGTGAGGGGGGACCTGGATGTTCTCGTTTCTACGACGGTTATAGAGGTGGGTGTGAATGTTCCCGAGGCAACGCTTATGGTGGTGGAAAATGCGGAAAGATTCGGACTTTCCCAGCTCCATCAGCTGAGAGGAAGAGTTGGGCGCGGAAAGGCTAAATCTTATTGTATACTTGTTTCGGATTCCGAAAGCCAGAGATCCAAAGAGCGACTTGAGACCATGTGTCGTACAAATGACGGCTTTGCCATTGCTCAGGCTGACTTGCAGATGAGAGGCCCGGGAGATTTCTTTTCTCAAAACGGCACGTTCCGTCAGCACGGCGGAGTGAAAATGCCCTTTTCGCAAAGTCTGGAGGATTCCTCCCTCAGCGATGCGGCGGTCGATTCTGCAATGAGGATCATCACAGAGGACCCCGATCTTTCAAAGGAAGAGAACCGCAATCTGCGCTTTATAGTGGATATAGTACGAAAAAACGCCGAAAATACGGTGAACTGAAACGAGACTGATAAAAGCATGGATCGGAGCGCTTTTTGCTCTGCAAAAGCTTTATGAATGGGTTTAGTTGAATCTTGTAAGTCAAACGGCGTCGTCAAAGCAGATCAATGCTTTATCTGAGGCAACGCCGGTGCCGCAGCTTAAAAAGAGGGATACACACCAAAATGAACAATCTCATTTTGGTGTGTATCCCTCTTTTTTGTTTTTTTTGCTGTCGTTGCCTTCTTATAAAGCATCTTTGGTTCTTTCCTTTCAAGGAAAGAACGGGAAAATCCGAAAAAAACGAACATTCCATCGAAAAAATCAAATTTGAAGGCGATTTTCAAAGCACATTTCCCGTTTTATTGAAAAAGCGGTGTGGAAAGGTATCTTTCTCCCGTGTCAGGCAGGAGAACCACTATATTTTTGCCTTCGTTTTCCTCTTTTTTTCCCAGCGTGCTTGCTGCACAAAGGGCAGCTCCGGACGTTATTCCGCAAAGTATACCTTCTTTGCGGGCGAGGAGGCGGCCGTGAGCGTAGGCTTCTTCTTCGGTGACGGTGATGATCTCATCCACCACGTCCATGTCAAGAATATCGGGCTTGAAGCCGGCACCTATTCCCTGAAGTCCGTGGGGGCCTGAAATCCCCTTGGAGAGATATGGGGATGAAGCAGGCTCTGCCGCTACGATCTTTATTTTGGGATCCTTTTCTTTAAGAAATCTGCCCACTCCCGTTATTGTTCCCCCGGTTCCTGCTCCTGCAACGAAAATATCTATTTTGCCGCCCATATCCTCCCATATTTCAGGGGCGGTGGTGCAGTAATGAGCCATGGGATTTTCGGGATTTGTGAACTGACCTGCAATGAAGCTTTGGGGAATATTCTGAGCCAGCTTTTCAGCCTCGTCGATTGCACCCTTCATGCCTTTTTCTCCGGGTGTGAGAACGATCTCGGCTCCGTACGCCGCTATAAGCTTTCTGCGTTCCATGCTCATGCTGTCGGGCATAACTATAATGACTTTGTAGCCAAGAGATGCACCCACTGCAGCAAGTCCGATGCCGGTGTTTCCGCTGGTTGGCTCAATTATAACTGAGCCTTCACGGAGCAGACCGTTGGCTTCGGCTTCTTTTATCATTCTGAGAGCTATTCTGTCCTTTGCGCTTCCTCCGGGGTTGAAGCATTCAAGCTTTGCAAAAATCTTTGAAAAAAGGTTGCATTCCTCTCTGTATCTTTCCAAGTTTACAATCGGAGTTTTTCCGATGAGCATACTTATATTCTCGTATATCATGTAAACACCTCGTTCTTTTATTGAATAATTGTATCACCGTCTAAAGTTTGTGTCAATGTTTACTTTTCTTTTCTTATTATTAGCATATCCAAAAAAGCGGAAAACGAAAACAAAAAAGAGCCGCACTGAAAGTGCGGCTCGCAGTTTTATTAGTGAACGATGAAACGCTCGGTGTCTCTGTCGAAGATGTGGATCTTGGATGCATCGAGAGCAACCTTGATAACGTCACCGGCTCTTGCCTTGGAACGGTTGGAAACCTTAGCAATAAACTTGTTCTCTTCGCAGGTGAGGTAGAGATAGATCTCGCTTCCCATAAGCTCGGTAACCTCAACATCTGCCTCGATGATACCGCCTGGCATAGCCTCGATAGCGGATGCCTCATCGCTGATGCACTCGGGACGGATACCCATGATAACTTCCTTACCGATATAGTCGCGGAGCATGGGGTTGTTGGACTTCTCGGGAGGAAGCTTGATGGAGGAGGAACCGAAGTTGAGGAACAGATCTCCGCCGTCCTCTTCGATCTCGCACTCAACGAAGTTCATCTGAGGTGTGCCGATAAAGCCTGCAACGAAGAGGTTTATAGGCTCATCATAAAGC
>SVQJ01000062.1 GCA_015065395.1 Oscillospiraceae bacterium | reverse complement strand
TATTTTTTGACATTTTCTTTCATTCCTTTTCCTTATGTGTGAATACTCACACTAATATTATAAAAAGAACGAATGAAATTATTGATGGAAAAAAACTCTATTTTCGATTTTGTCTCAGGATCTCGTATGCAAGGATCGATGCGCTTGACGCTGCAGAGAGGGAGCCCTGAAAATCTCTTCCGTAATCAAGGCGTACTATGGTATCTGCCCATTCAAGAACTTTGGCTGAAATACCTCTTTTTTCGCCGCCGACGATAAGAAAAAGGGGGCGGGAAAGATTTGCGTCAAAGGCGCTGACAGAATTGCGGATGCCTGCGGCAACCACCTTGATTCCCGTATTCTTGAAAATGCGGCAGGCTTCTTCTCCGTCAGATACATAAAGAGGGAGAAGCTCAGAAGCTCCGGCAGAGGAGCGGCAAACAACACCTGCGGCACTCATCCAGTTTCTCTCGGTGAGGATAACGGCATCAACTCCTGCAGCATAGAGGCTTCTCAAAGCATAACCGAAGTTGTACGGGTCCTCGATCCCGTCGATCATAACGTAGAATCCGTTTTCTGAGGGAGCAAATTCGTTAATTGAGGGGATATTTCTGTTGCTGCAAACGGCAATTATTCCGCCGTGTGAGGTGCCGGTGGAAAGGCTTTCTATCTCATCTCTTTCTGTAAAATGGACAGAGAAATCCAGCTCTTCGCTCTTTTTTTTCAGAAAATCCAGCTGGCGGCGCTTGTCAACAGTATTCTTTTTGTCAAAAAGGACTTTTTCTATTCGTCTGTACCCGCCGTTGATAACCGCAGATATAGAGGTCATTCCTTCGAAAATAAGGGATTCACCCTGGCGTGATGCTTCTTTTTTCACAGCCGTTTCCTTTCATAAGCAAGGCGGCACCCGAAGGTACCGCCGAACCTTAATTCTTTTCGGTATTCATTTTAAGATAAGCATTGATGAATCCGTCGATATTACCGTCCATAACGCTCTGGATATTACCGTCCTCGTAACCGGTTCTTGTATCCTTGGCAAGAGTATAGGGCATAAACACGTAGGAACGGATCTGTGCGCCCCACTCGATATTCGTTTTGTTTCCGGTGATATCCTCTATCTTTTCAAGCTTTTCTCTCTGCTTGATCTCCATAAGCTTGGATTTCAGCATTTTCAAAGCAGTTTCCTTATTCTGAAGCTGGCTTCTCTCAGTCTGACAGCCGACAACGATTCCTGTGGGTATATGCACTATACGGATAGCAGAGTCGGTCTTATTAACGTGCTGTCCGCCCGCACCGCTGGAACGGTGGGCGGTTATCTCAAGATCTTCCTCGCGAAGCTCAATGGAGTTGTCATCCTCAAATTCAGGAAGAACCTCAACTGAGGCAAAGGATGTGTGTCTTCTGCCCGAACCGTCAAAGGGAGAAACACGCACAAGTCGGTGAACTCCGCTTTCGCTTTTCAGGTATCCGTATGCATTGAGCCCCTCGATCATAATGGTGGCAGATTTGATTCCGGCTTCATCACCGTCAAGCCAGTCAATAAGCTTAACATTATAGCCGTGGGAATCGCCCCAACGGGTGTACATACGGTAAAGCATCTGTGCCCAGTCCTGCGCTTCCGTTCCGCCTGCACCGGGGTGGAATGAAAGGATCGCGTTATTGTGATCGTATTCTCCTGAGAGAAGAACCTCGATCCTCTGCTTTTCCTCTTCAGCCTCTATCTCTGCCACTTCGGAAAGTATCTCATCCTTCATGCTTTCATCGTTTTCCTCGATTGCAAGCTCGCAAAGGGTGATAGCATCCTCAAGCTTTGATTCGAGACGTTCGAAGCGTTCGATCTTATCCTTGATCTGCTTTGTCTGGCGAAGGATCTTTCCGGAGTTCTCCTGGTCATTCCAGAAATCAGGCTCAAGAGCCTTCTTGTCAAGCTCTTCAGCTTGAGATTTCAGCTCATCAACTCGGAGAGCCGAATGAAGCTCTTTGATGTCCTCGCGGAAATTTGTCAGTTTGTATTTTGCTTCTTCGATTTCGATTATCATATTATCGTCCTTTATTCATTAATGTCAATGTAGTCCAGCTTCGGAGACTTAATTACCCTCGGCGGTGTTCTCTTCAGCGGATCATAGGAAAAGTGCCTGCAGGAATATCCTTTTGAAACGATGCCGTTTTTTTCACACAGTACAGTATCGCTGTCAAAAATCGGAACGGCATTTTCGCAAAAGGCGCAAATGCATTCGCTTTTATCGATCTTCACAAATGGAACAGTCCTTTCTTTTACATACAAAGATATTATATTAAATTTTTTTCAACAAATCAAGGCACTTTTCAGATTTTATGCCGTTTTGCGATATTTTTTATTATAAACATAAAGAGTACAGAACAAATGATCGCTGTGGGAATCCTTTCGGGCATCAAAACGGAAGCTTCGCTATAGATCTCATGCAGTTTTTCAGTGTTGCCTGAGCAAGGAGACAGAAAGGCTGCCATGGTACCGCAAAGAATACCTTGGATAGCCTTGGTACAAAAAGTTCTTTTTAACGAGAGCTTTTGGGGGGATGTAAAAGAAGCTGTCTGGCAAAAAACGGATATGCCTGACCATCCCACGCAAAGGCCGGCCAAAAATCTCCCCTCAGCACCGCCTACTGCTGCCGAAAAGGCGGTTCCCTTTGTAAGCTCCAGAATGGATGAGAAGATGCCCGCCAGTGTAGGTGATATATAGGAAATCAATGGGAGTGAAAAACCTGCTATCACCGAAAAGAAAACGATAAAAGCACAAACAGTGATAACAGAGCCTGCGCTGTCGGAAACAGCGTTGAAAAATGATGAGCTTTTACGCTCGAGACTTGCGCTCCCCGTCGTGAGCTTGTTAGCTTTGAAGGGGAAGATCAGTCGATTAACCGTCAGCGCGGCTATCAGAGCCGAAAAAAGCTGATATGCATATAATTGCCAACCGAAAAGGGAACTTTTCCAGAAGGACGCACCTATGACGGAAACAACGAAGGATGGGCCGGTATTATTTGAAACCGATATGAGGACCTCTGCCTCCTCTTTTGAGATCTCACCGCTTTTGTACATATCGACCGTTGCCTTGGCGCCTACGGGAAAGCCGCAAAGGAAACCCAGTATAATAGGTGCGGAGGCTTTTTTCTTTAAGGAAAATAATCTGGAAACCGGTAATATATTGCCAATAACAGCGGCACTTTTGGTGGAGACGATAAGCGAGGAAATGACCATATACGGGAATAGGGAAGGAATAACCGAAACTGCGCATACTTTAAGAGCATCCCAAGCATAGCAGGAGGCTCTGTCTGAGAAAAAGGTCAGCACCACGGCACAAAGCATAAGTACACAAGATGTTATAAATTTCCCTAAGTTTTTCAAATCATACTCCTTTTGTAATAATACTGCTGATATTTCATAAAATCTATATGCGGATATAAAAATAAAAATACAGTGAGGGTCGGTATGATAGAGAAACTGCGTAAACTCAGAGAAAATATGAGGGAGAAAACAGGATTTGCCGCAATGGTTGAAGTATATGGAAAAGAAGAGCTCATTCTCACGGGGTGCCTTGCTCTTCTTGATTTTTCAGACAGCATTGTGTATTGCCGTACCGTCAGCGGAGATGTAAAGGTTCTTGGGAGCTCTCTTTGTGTTCAAGCATATAGGCAGGATTTGCTTTTGGTGAGCGGAAATATAACGGGAATCACTTTTGGGGAGGAAGAGGAATGCTTATAACTTATCTTGGCGGAGAGAGCGAGCTTATATTTGAAAAAAGAATCATGAATAAAGCATTTTTTGTTCTTTCAAAGTTAGATGTCCCTTTTCGTGATTGTGTAAAAGGCGAGGAAAAGGTATCTGTATTTGTTCCTCTGTACAGAAGAAGGACTATAGAAAAAAGCTTTTCATCCCATGGATTGCCATTCGAGCGAGGGCGGATGAGAGGACTGCCGCATCTTGTATACCGTTACAGAAAAAGATGGGGAATACCCGTCGGCGCGCTGATACTCGCAATCATGCTGTTTATGGCGCAGAGGGTTATATGGTGCGTTGATATAAGCGGTAATACATCCGTGCCAGACAAAGAAATTGAAGAATTGCTTGAAAAGCTTGGATGCGGAGTGGGTGATACATATAAAAATATTGATTTCGACCTTCTTCATAACCGCTTTCTGATGGAAAGCGAAAGCATTGCATGGATATCGGTAAATATGAACGGTAATCATGCAAATGTTCAGGTCCGCGAGAAAGATCCTTTAGAGATTGACGATGAGGAAGGGTATTACAATATAGTTGCGTCAGAAGCCGGACAAATTGAACGTATAGCGGCAATAGACGGAAAACCCGTGGTAGAGCTTTATGATACGGTGCTTGCGGGTGAGCTTTTAATAAGCGGTGCGATATCGTATAAGGAAACATTCAACCGTTTTGAAAGTGCCGAGGGTAGTGTTTATGCGAGAGTTCACAGGGCTTTTGATGTATCTGTTCCCCTAAAGCAGACTGTTAAGGTAGAAACAGGAGAAAAAACAGTAAAAAATTCCATCAGATTTTTTAATTTTGATATAAATCTTTTCCTAAAGGGTGGAATTCCTTATGAGTTTTGTGATAAAATAGCTGTGTGTGACCGTTTTACGTTGTTTGATACCGTGCCTTTGCCGTTATGGGTAGAAAAAGAAGAGTACCGCGAATATGAGATGAAGGAAACCACCCTTACGGAGAGTGAAGCTGAGCTGTTGGCAATAAAAGAATACAGAAAGAAGCTTTCAGAGGTGCTTGGAGATGGAGAGCTTATTTCCAAAAATGTAACAAAAAGCTTTGACGGTGATACATATACGATCAGTTGCAGTCTTTATTGTATAGACGATATTGCAAAAAAAGTCCCCTTGCTTATCGGGGAAGAAAATACAGAGAATAAAGAAACGGAATAATATGCAGAGAAAAGTAAGTGTTCAGAACAGCGAAATTACTCTTCGGATATTCGGAAGCTTTGACCGAAACGTTCACAGAATAGAAGAGGCGTTCGGGGTAAGGATCTACAATATGAGCGGAGATGACAGCGGTGAAGACAGTATAATCATCGACGGAAGTGAAGGTGAAACCCTTCTTGCCGCTTCTGTAATCGAACAATTAAAAAAAGTGTGTGCAGAAAATGAAATTCTGACCGAACAGACTGTGGACTATATTATATCCATGGTGAGCGATGGAAAGGTTGAGGAGCTTGCCATGTTCGGCGGAGATCTTATATGCATAAGCGCTAAGGGCCGACCCATAAAGGTAAAGACCGTGGGTCAGAAAAGATATGTGGAAGCAATAAAGAAGAATACTGTTGTTTTCGGTATCGGTCCCGCAGGAACAGGTAAGACCTTTTTGGCAGTTTCCATGGCTGTTAAAGCGCTTCGCGCCCATGAGGTCACAAGAATAATCCTCACGCGTCCTGCGGTAGAGGCAGGAGAGCGGTTGGGATTTCTCCCCGGAGATCTTCAGTCAAAAATAGACCCCTATCTGCGTCCTCTTTATGATGCTCTCTATGAGATGCTGGGTATGGAAAACTGTGCTCGGCTTATGGAGAAGATGACTATTGAAATTGCTCCTCTGGCTTATATGAGAGGTAGAACGCTTGACGATTGCTTTATAATACTTGATGAAGCACAAAATACCACACCGGAGCAGATGAAAATGTTTCTCACCCGTCTCGGAAACGGATCAAAGGCTGTGGTAACGGGTGACCTTACACAGACCGACCTTCCTTTTGGTCAGAGATCCGGTCTTTCTGAGGCTGTTAAAATACTTCGGGATATTGACGATATATATATCCATGAGTTTTCTGATCGCGATGTGGTACGTCACAGGCTGGTGCAGAAAATAATACTTGCTTATGAGAAGAACGCAAGGGAGAGGGCAAGTTCTAAAGAAGAAGCTAAAAAGGTTCAGCGGAGGGTGATAAAGCAGTGAAACTGAAAATGTATTTTACAAATGAGCAATCCAAGATCGAATGCAAAATTGCTTTGAGAACACTTATCCGCCGCGCTGTTCTTGCCTGTTTAGAATACGAAGGCTTCAGCTTTGATGCCGAGGTATCGGTTACTTTTACAGATAATGAAGGGATAAGAGAGCTTAATCGTGATTACAGAAACAAGGATAGCGCCACCGATGTTCTTTCTTTTCCCATGTACGACTTTCCGGCGGGGGATGAGCCCATGCCGGGATTGCCGTGTGAGCTTGGAGATATTGTGCTTTCATTGGAGAGGGCGGCTGAGCAGGCTGAAAGTTTTGGACACAGCTTCAAAAGAGAGGTGGCCTTTCTTACGGTTCACTCTGTCTTACATCTTTTGGGATATGATCATGAGCTTTCTGATGAGGATGATAAGGACATGAGATCTCGGCAGGATAAAATAATGGAAATACTTAAAATAACGAGAGATTGAGGAAAATAAAATGACAAAAACGGCTTTTATTGCAATAGTAGGACGTCCCAACGTGGGAAAATCAACCTTGATGAACGCACTTCTCGGAGAGAAGATTGCTATAGTTTCGTCTAAGCCCCAGACAACGAGAAACAGGATCATGGGTATCCTTACTGAAGGTGAAAATCAGTTTGTTTTTCTTGATACACCCGGAATTCATAAGGCTAAAACCAAGCTTGGATCGTACATGATGAAGAGCGTACGCTCTTCCATCGGAACCGCTGATGCGGTTATACTTATCGGTGATGCAGGAAAGACCCCGGGCGATATTGAGCGCAATATCTGCGAAAAGGTTAAGTCTGAAGGTTTGCCTGCAATGTTGGTTCTGAATAAAATCGATCTTTATAACCGTGAGACCGTGGCGCAAACAATTTCAGAGTATGCTGCACTATACGATTTTGATGCGTTTGTTCCTGTCAGTGCACTAAAAGAGAAGAATCTTTCCGATGTTATGTCAGAGGCTGAAAAATTCCTTTATGAGGGCGAATGGTTCTTTGAAGAGGATATGATAACCGATCAGCCTGAGAAGCAGATCGCTGCAGAGATCATCCGTGAAAAGATGCTGCGTACTCTTTCCCGTGAAATTCCCCACGGCAGTGCTGTTGTGATCGAGGAATTCAGGGAAGAGGAGGATCTTCTTTCAATACGTGCTGAGATCTACTGTGAGAAGGAGTCCCATAAGGGAATCATCGTGGGCAAGGGCGGAGAAATGCTTAAGCGGATAGGCACTTATGCGAGGGAGGATCTTGAAAAGTTCTTTGGCATGAAGGTTTATCTTAATCTTTGGGTCAAGGTCAAAGAAAAATGGCGCGATAATGAGAATAATCTCAATAATTTCGGATTTAATCCCAGGGACCTTGACTGATGGACAGGATCAGCGTACGCGGTCTGAATGTACGTGAGACCGATACCGGGGATTTTGATAAGATAATAACCCTTGTAACTGAGGAATACGGAAAGCTGACGGTTACAGGCAAAGGGGTAAAAAGCCTGAAAAATAAAAATATGGCGGCATGCCAACCCTTTGCTTTTTCAAATTATATTCTCCGTAGATCAAAGAAGTTTTGGTATGTAGAGGAAGCTGAGCTTTTGGAGTGCTTTTATGGGCTTCGGGCGGATTTGGACAGGTTGTCTCTTGCAGCTTATGTGTGCGATGTTCTTGGAGACGTGAGCGTTGAAAATGCGCCTGAGCCTGCTCTTCTGAGGCTGACGCTGAACACTCTTTATGCAATAAGTACGCGTCCGAAAACTGCAATGGAGCTTATTAAAGCAGCATTTGAAATGCGTTGCAGTGCAGAGTGCGGCTTTTGCCCGGAGCTTTCATTCTGCGCAGAGTGCGGATGCGAGCCCTCGGGAGATATGTATCTTGATGTTATGAACGGACGCATACTATGTGCAGATTGCAAGCCTAAGGCTGAAAAGGATGCAGAGATGACGGAGGGGACTGCAAGACTTTATTATATAATCACTCCTGCAGTGCTTTTTGCAATGAGATATATAGTCTCATGTCCCCAGGAGAGGTTGCTTTCTTTTTCCTTGCCTGAGGACGATATGTATATTCTCGGGAAGGTGACGGAAGGGTATTTGATAAACCATTTGGAACATTCATTTAATACACTTGACTTTTATAAATCATTTCTTTTATGAACGAAAAAAATCTTTATACACTTGAATTCAATAAAATAAGAGAGCTACTGGCTCAAAAGGCCCAGACAGACGGTGCCAAAGAGATGGCTCGGGCTCTTGTCCCCAGCGATGATATCGATGAAGTTAAGCTCTGGCAGACCAGAACGGCTGATGCGAAGCGTCTTGCAGGACAAAAGGGTAATCCTTCCTTCGGCAGCATCCGGGATATAACCGGTACTCTTGAAAGAGCAGATAAGGGTGCAACTCTCACTACCAGAGAATTACTTGATTGTGCCAATGTTCTCCGCACGTCAAGAGGTCTTTTGGAGTATATCAAAAGCGATAAAAAGTTTGAAACAGGGATTGATGAAATCTTTATGCGCCTTTCGGTGCACAAAAAGCTGGAGGATTCAATTCTTAAGGCCATTATTTCAGAGGATATGATCGCTGATGAGGCAAGTCCTGTCTTGGCAGATATCAGGCACAGGATCAGGCGTACAAATGCAAAGATCGCCGATCTGATGCAAAAATACACTCAAGGCGGAGCATTATCCAAATATCTTCAGGAAAATATTGTTACAACACGTGGCGGAAGATTTGTTATTCCTGTAAAAAGTGAATATCGCAACGAAGTAAAAGGACTTGTTCATGATACGTCGGCGTCGGGTGCAACATTGTTTATTGAGCCGATGAGCGTTGTTGAGGCGAATAATGAGCTTCGCGAGCTTCATGTGCAGGAAGAATACGAAATCGAGCGCATTCTTACCGAGCTTTCTGCTCAAGTTTCTTCCATCAGCGGACTTTTGCGCTTGAATTATTCAAATATTACCTTGCTTGCCTTCACTTTTGCCAAAAGTGAGCTGGCATATTCTATGGATGCTGTGGAACCGTACATCACAGAAAAGGGTGCGGTAGTGCTTGAAAAATGCAGACATCCTCTTATTGCAGGAGGAAAGGCTGTTCCCGTAACCATAGAAGTGGGCGGTGAATGGTCTATGCTGGTCATCACAGGCCCTAACACCGGCGGTAAAACAGTTTCACTCAAAACCTTGGGGTTGTTTTCGCTTATGGCGCAGGCAGGACTTCAGCTTCCTTGCGAAAAAGCACGGGTTCGTG
>SVQJ01000061.1 GCA_015065395.1 Oscillospiraceae bacterium | reverse complement strand
TTCTTTTTCTCTATCTTAACACAAAAAATGATGGCAGACACTCTTTTTTAGTGTCTACCATCATTTTAGCATTTCACTCTGATTTTCGGAGGCTTGCTTTTTTGGGGGTTATACAAGAATACATATTAATCCGTTTGAGCTTTCATTTACTATTCGTGAAAGTGTTTCAGAAAGCTTTTCTCTTGATTCTTTAGACAGGTGAGCTATTTTTGTATGGAGGCCATCGTTTACAAGCTCATAAAGGCTCTTACCGAAAATATTCGATTCCCAGAGTTTCTGCGGATCGTCCTCATATTCTGCAATAAGCCTTCGAATGATTTCATCTGCCTGCTCTTGAGTGCCGACAATCGGGCTAATCTCAGTTTCAATATCAGCCCGAATCATGTGAACACTCTGAGCTTTTGCCTTCAGACATACCCCATACGATCCGGCTGTTTTTATGATTTCCGGTTCTTCAAGAATCAGGTTTTGCATTTTTGGCATAACAATACCGTACCCATCTTCGTCAAGCTGCTCAATAGCCTCCTTGTACTTTTCAAGCTCCTTTTGAGCAGCGTTAAGATCAAGCAGAACAGAAATTAGTTGACTCGGATCCGAAATGCAAAGGCCCGTCAGATCACAGATAATATTATAATACAGCGCATCCGGTAGTGAAACATCAATTTGTGCTTTGCCGTTAGAAAGATCACAGGAACGTATGCTGACAGTCGTTCCCCTTTCTCCCGTCTCTTCACATATTTTTTTCGATAACTCGTTTGAGAGCATGTCTGTGAACGCACGCACATCACTTAAATGTTTGACACCGCCTGAGCTTTTCTTTATACTTTCAATAACAGTAGAATACAAGGAATAATCGTTAGGCAGAGCACAGATCCATTTCGGTAAAGAAACCTTGATCTCTGTCACGGGAAACTCATAAAGGAGCATTTCAAGAATACTCTCAATATCACCGTTGTCCAAGCTGAGACAATTCACAAGAGCAACGGGACATTTATACTTTTCTTCCAAGCTCATTGCAAGACTTTCCGCTTCCGGGGAATCAGGATCTTTAGAATTAAGGATCAAAACGAATGGCTTTCCTATCTCCTTAAGCTCATTGACCACTCTTTCCTCAGCAGCTATGTAGTTCTCTCTCTGTATGTCTCCAAATGTTCCGTCACAAGTAACGAGCATGGCAACTGTAGAGTGCTCACGTATGACCTTTTCTGTTCCCTGCTCGGCGGCCTTCTCAAAGGGAATTGCTTCGTCAGACCAAGGAGTTTTGACCATTCTTTCCTCTCCGTCCTCAGTCATACCCAAAGCATCCGGGATGAGATAACCGACACAGTCGATCATGCGTATTTTCATCCCCGCTCCTTCCCCAAATGAAACATCAATGGCTTCATCAGGTATGAATTTGGGTTCGGCTGTCATAACCGTTTTTCCGTCTGCACTTTGAGGCAGCTCATCCCTTGCCTTTTTTTGGTCGTAGGTGCCGCTAATATTGGGAATTACGGCCGTCTCCATAAAGCTTTTAATAAATGTTGATTTGCCGCTTCTAACGGGACCTACAACTCCTATATAAACATCTCCGCCGGTCCTTCCGGCTATGTCTCTGTATATTTTCTGTGCTTCCATATTTGTCCTCCGATTATTTTTGTCGTTATAATTTATATTCAAGCACGTATGAAATATACCAATGCAAAAGAAAAAGAGCCGAAAACTCGGCTCTTTCAGGCTGTCGAAAAAGGCGCAGACCGCCCAATAGGCAAGTTAAAGAGAGCAAGTAACATCTCTTACATCTGAAAAGGTGGTGTGTGCAGTTGTTTATGGTTTAACCGAGAAAACCTCCGAAGAATCGGAGGTTTTTTGCTTTTCGTTTTTCGGGTCTCTGTCGTACCTTTGTACGCCGACGAGCCCCGAAAAACGAAATCTGCTTCCTTCTCGACAGTCCGAAGCAGCTTGTCGATAACTTTATCGACAAGCTGAAAGAGCCGAAAACTCGGCTCTTTTTTGTAAGAAATAATTATGCAACTTCCTCAGCGGAATCATCAGCTATCGTGGTATCGTTGCTGAATATCTCACCTGTAGTATCAGCGTTGGGGTCAACGGTCTGAACAGCAGTGGTATCTCTTCTGTTTTCGTTGTCACGAGTCCAAGTGAATACGATCTTATCGCCTTCATATACTACAGTCTCGCTCTGACGGCCGCTGGAAGAAAGCTTACCGTTGATTGTGCATTCCCAGAAGTTAAAGTAAGTGATCTCTGCGCCAACCTCTTCGCTTTCTGCGTAAGTAACATCCTTAAGTGTCACGGAAGAGATATATGTGCCATCCTTGGAAAGATCATAAGTGATCTCATACTTACTGAACGCTGCCTGTACTGCGGAGAGAACGGTGGGAGGGTTAGTCTGAGTACCCTCTGCAACAAAGGAATCGAGATTAAAGAGAACAGTGTACTCGGAGTACTCGTCTTCGGTAGCGGTTGTTGTGTCAGCAGCGGTGCTGTCTGCGCCAGTTGTGCCGTCAGCAACAGTAGTGTCTGCAGCTGTAGTGTCAGCCTCAGTTGTATCGTCTGCAGGAATATTACCATTCATCATGTTATTAGGAACACGGAAGGTGATAGAAACAGTAGAAGTCAACTTATTGCTACCGCACGCAGAAAGAACAGGGAAAACAAGCACAAGCACGAGAAGAAGTGCAAGAATTCTGATTTTGTTCATTGGTTATTACCTCCATAAAATTACTACATCAATTATAGCTCAATGTGCATTTTTTGTCAAGGCATAACTACAAATTAATTATATGCAGAAAGAAAGTGATACAAGCTGTACCGTATGTATAAACTGAAGTATAAAAAGAACTGCACTAAAGACCGAAAACAGTCTTTTTTTAACTCTCAGCTTTCCAAAACTCAACACAGTAAGAAACGGAACTGAAATAGCGCAAAGAATCGCAAGTAAAATACTTACTCCTCCGAAAATCAATCTGTATTCCAATAACAGCATAACAACAGCCGAAAGTATAGGTAAAACAATTTTAATGCTCTCTCTGTAAACTGAGACACATTGTAATGTAAATGTCAGAATTATACTGCATATAGTCAATCTTACAAAAAATAAAAGTGAATAAATAAACGGGCCGGGGAAAATCCCTCTTCCGTTAAGAGCCGTATACACAACATGTGAGCCCCCTGTGACGCTTCTGATAAGTAGTGCTCCCAAAAGCACCGCAATCGGTATAGCAAAAAAAGCTCTCGAAACCACCTTAAGTTTTTGATACAAAATACTAAGTCTAATTTTGAAAAAAGCAAACATAAAAATCACCTCATCCAAAGATATGAGGTGATTTTTATCATTATTCCGTTGTTTATGGTTCATTTGCATTATCCGTATCATTACTGTCTCCGTTGTTTTCGGGTTCCTCAGGCTTTGGCTCCACATACTTATGAGATGAGCAAGCGCAGTTATACTGCTTTTCACCTGCACTCTTTCCCACATACTTCCCTTTCGGTATGGTATTGTAGAAATACGGATGTCCGTAATAAGTGGGCATCTCACCTGCCTGGATCTCCCTATACACATACTGTGCATCAGTAATCGTTACTTGAGTGTCAAACAAACGGCTTTCATTTCGGATCAACGCCACTTTTTTAATATTCTCAGCAGGACAGGAATTTGATGCTACTCCGCCGGTAACTTTATCAAAATTCACAAGGACATGCACATCACAGGTCTGTGTAGGAGCAGAATCGGCAGTAAAATATCCGATTTCTGTTCTGCTGCCTCTGGGATCATGAGCACAAGCCTCCCCAACAAGCATTCCGGAGTCCCTGCAATAGGTAACTTTTACAAGATTATCGGAAAAGTCAAACGTTTTGATTGCTTCACCGTTTGCAGCAGCTCTTGCATCGATTTTATCCTGAAGCTTACCCATGACCTTATCCCAAACAATAATTGCAGGGCTTCTAGAAAAATCTGAAAGAGCCTGGTTCATATCATATCCAAACCAGCATCCGCAAACATAGTAAGGAGTATATCCGATAAATGTTCTGTCAAAGTCAGCGGTGGTGGTACCGGTCTTTCCCGCAACATTTACTCTTTCATCAAGAGTAACAGCAGTTGCAGTACCTGTAGAAATAACATTCTGCATCATCATCGTCATGATATCCGCAGACTCTTCGCTGATTGCCAATTCATATTCAGGGGCATTTTCAAGGATCACATTACCGTCATTATCGCGAACCTCGTACCACAATCTCGATTTACAAAAAATACCGTCATTCTGGAACATACCGTAAGCTGCGGTAAGCTCCCAAAGAGTTATACCGTATGAGAACTGTCCCAAGGCAAGAGGCGCTTCCGCTTTATCGCTGATAACATAGCCGCTTGCGGTGGTATACGATTCTATAAGACTGTTCATACGGAGCGTGTTTTTCATAAAATCGAAAACATAATCTATGCCCACATCCTGTAAGATCTTAACAGCACAAGTGTTTACAGATCTGCGTATAGCATCCTGTACTGTTGTATATCCGCCGTAAACATCAGGAAGGTTGTGAGGCCACATCGTGCCGTCGGAGGTAGTCTTTACGGGTGAATCATCATATACAGAGCCCATAGTGGCAATACCGCTGTCTATTGCCGGCGCATATACCGATACGGGCTTTATACTGGATCCGCAAGGACGCTTAGCCTGTGTAGCTCGGTTAAGCAAACGGCTTTGTGTCTTTTCTCCTCTGCCTCCGGCAAGGCCGAGCACATCTCCTGTATAAGGATCGATGATTATCATGGACGATTCAGGCTGAAGACCGTCAGTGGCGTATGGGAAATATCCGTCGTCCTTACCGTCATTGATATAAACTTCATCGATCACTGACTGTACCTCCGGGTCCATACAGGTATAGATCTGGAGACCTCCCGTATAAATCATAAGACTTGCTACGTATTCAGAGTAGCCGTACTGATCCATAAGGGCTCTTTGTACATCCTCAATAACCGCATCGGTATACCAAGAAGTCACATTAACGGTTTTGGTTTCATTTTTATCGTCCCCATTATCACCGATATCACCTGCAAACACAAGATCAGTCTTCCTTGCCTTATCAAATTCTGACTGACTGATCTTATCATAGAGGAGCATCGTATATAGTACGGTCTCACGGCGTGTACGGTTACCGTCCTCTTCCGTTTCTCCCTTCTCCTTTTCGTAATACACTACATCATGATACAAGGGTTCATATTTAGAGGGGTTTTTTACAATAGCAGCTAAAGAGGCACATTCAACAAGTGTAAGTTCTCCAACATCCTTTCCGTAATATGTGTTAGCTGCCGCCTGCACACCGTAACAATTATTTCCAAGATAAACGATATTCAAATACATTTCAAGAATATCTTCCTTGCTCATCTCCTCTTCTATATGAAGAGCACGGAAAATCTCCTGCACCTTTCTTTGAACGGAAGCCTCATTATCACCTGTTAGGTTCTTGACAAGCTGCTGGGTTATTGTCGAACCACCAAAGTCACCTGCACCAAAGAAATAGGTGAAGACAGCTTTGCCGGTTCTTAGCCAGTCTACGCCGTTATGAGAGAAAAAGCGGTGATCCTCCACGCAAACAAACGCATCGATAAGATCCTGAGGCATTTCATCATAACTTACCCATATACTGTTATCAGAGCTGTAAAGCCTCTGATCCTCAAGCTCTACAGGAATACCGTCTTGATTCATCCTGGCATCCTCATCCTCGTACTGCATATAGTACATTCGAGTAGTTGTGTCAGAGCTTGCAGCGGCAAACAATGATGAATCGATCTCCGGGTCAACATAATTGGCTATATAGATACAAAAGACTGTTCCTATTATGATAGCACAGGTAGTACCGATGAGCATAAACGTCATCAAGACATTCATGATATATGACAATATCCTGAGAGAGATCTTTCCGACTCTTTTTGCAACTTCCAAGACCGTTTTCCATGTATCTTCAGGATTTTTGACCTTGACAGGAGCTTCGGCAGAATCCGGTATATTATTTTTTTCAAATTCAGACATATATACCTCCGTAACCGATATTACTGAATTGATTTTAACCTTAAAATGTGAATACAGTGTGAAGTTATGAAAAAATTAACAAATCTACTTGATCACAACATTGTCGTTTCCGAGAATTTCTTTAAGCTCTCCCACAGTAAAATCTGTAATCATAGCGCCTCTGTCCTTCAATGCACAGGCCTTACCCTCCATAGCGTCAAAAACTACAACGGGAATATTTCCATGGAATATGGACAAAAAAGCATCAACTCTGGCAAAATTATCCGATTTCAAGGAAGGCACTCTAAGATATAGCTTAACATCTTTTACGGCTTTATTTACTGAAAGATTTACCTTTGCAAACTTTTGCTCCATGGAGAGGGGAAAAACAGGCGCATTTCCGTTTTTCGCAAGATAAGCGCCGTCATTCATGAGGATCTTTGCATCCTCATCGTCCTTAGCAGTGATTTTTCCCGTAATACTGATAACGCTGTCAACGGCGAAGAGATGGGAATATTTAGCAAGAACCTTAGGGAATACAACAACTTCAATCGAAGAGCTTTCATCTTCAATCACCACAAAAGCCATAGCATCTCCGCTTCGTGTTGATTTGACTGTCTTTTTTGAAACTGTACCGCAAATACATACACTTTGATTGTCTTTGTATTTTGATACGTTATCCGGCTGAAATGACCTAATTATATCAATGATCGGGGTGCAATCCAGAGCCTTAACATTATCGGAATAGTCGTGTAACAGATGTCCCGATAAAAACATTCCACTGACTTCCCTTTCAAGTCGGAGCTTTTCAGCAGTATTGAATTCATCAATTTCCGGGAAAACGGTTTTGGGAATTTTCAGATCAGCCTCCGAAACAACAGAAAAGAAATCAAGCTGTCCTTCTAGCTGTGATGAAGAGCCTTTTTCAAGTATCGTCTCGTATACGGCAAGCATTCGGCTTCTGTAAACGCCAAGAGAATCAAGAGAACCTGACTTTATCAGTGCCTCCAGCTGTCTTTTGTTTATCATAAGCTTTTTGCTCCGGTCGAGAAAATCGTCAAAATCCTTAAATTCACCGCCGCTTTCACGCTCAGATACTATCTGTTCTATAAAAGAAATACCAATATTTTTCAATGCTGCCAGTCCAAAACGTATCGAACCGTTCTCAGCCTTAAAATCAGCTCTGCTTTTATTTATATCAGGAGGAAGAACCTTAATCCCATTCTTCTGACACTCGCTGACATATTCCGAAACCTTTGCAGGATTTCCAAGAACGCTTGTAATAAGCGCACAGTTATATTCAAGAAGATAGTGTGTTTTCAGAAAAGCCGTTCTGTATGACGTAACGGCATAAGCAGCAGCGTGACTTTTATTAAAAGCATAATCTGCAAAGTCTGCTATATCCTCAAAAAGCTTTTCGGCACTTTCTTCAGTCAATCCATGATCTTTTGCTCCCAGAATAAACGCTTCTCTTTCGCGAAGAAGCTCATCTGCGTGCTTTTTTGATATCGCTCTTCTGACAATATCAGCATGCCCCAAAGAATAACCTGCAATATCACGGAAGATCTGCATCACTTGCTCCTGATACACAATACAACCGTATGTTGAATCAAGAATCGGTGCAAGAAGAGGCGAAGGATATTCTTCCCTATTTCCTCCGTGACGAGCATTAATATATTTGGGTATCGAGCTCATCGGACCGGGACGGAAAAGAGCGATCGCTGCTATTATATCATCAAGACAGTCTGGTTTTAGCTGAATTAATGTTTGCTTCATTCCGCCACTTTCCAGCTGAAACACGCCGTCAGTAGCTCCCTTTGAAATAAGGCGATAGGTGGCATTATCATCTAAGGGGATACTATTTATTGAAAAAGAGGGGTCATTTTCCTTTATTTGTTTTTCAGCATTATCAATGATAGTCAGGTACCGAAGTGCTAAAAAATCAAATTTCAAAAGGCCAAGCTCTGCCACAGTTGTCATATCAAACTGCGTTACGGTTACACCATTGTTATGAGCTAAAGGAACGTGGTCTGTTAGGGGCTTTTCCGTAATAACAACACCTGCCGCATGAGTGGAGGCATGGCGCGGCATACCTTCAAGAGCACGGCTTATATCAATAAGCTTACGTATATCCGGGGAAGAAATATACATTTCATGAAGCGATTTATTTTTTAATGCTTCATCAAGAGATATGTCAAGCTCGCGCGGGATGAGCTTTGCAACATTATCAACGTCACCGTAAGGCATTCCAAGAGCACGACCCACATCTCTCACCACAGCCCTTGCAGCCATGGTACCGAACGTAATTATCTGAGCAGTACGTTCTTCTCCGTATTTTCTTCGTACGTATTCAATAGCCTCGTCACGCCTGTTATAACAAAAATCTATATCAAAGTCGGGCATGCTGACTCTTTCGGGATTAAGGAATCTTTCAAAAAGCAGCCCGAAAGACAATGGATCTATATCGGTTATACCGATCAGATATGCAACCAAACTACCCGCTCCGCTTCCTCTGCCGGGACCAACAGGAATACTCTTCGATTTTGCATAGTTAACAAAATCCCAAACTATCAGAAAGTACTCACTGTACCCCATTTTAGAGATAACGGAAAGCTCATATTCTATCCGCTCCTTGTATTCTCCTTCAGAGTGAATAAGAAAACTTACATTTCCGGTATTTATTTTACGATCAAGCCCATCATACGTAAGCTTTTTCAAATACTCTTCCGGTGAAAATCCCTTTGGGCAGGGATATGCAGGAAGATAGGTATGACCGAATTCAAAATCAAAATTACATTTATCGGCAATTATCTGAGAATTCTCTATAGCCTCAGGATGATCAGAAAACAGACTTGTCATCTCATCAGAAGATTTATAGTAAAATTCATCGCTTTCAAATCCGATAGGGCGACCATCCTTAATACAATTACCGGTCTGAATACACATAAGAATTGCCTGAGCTTCGGAATCGTTGCGATTAAGATAATGCACGTCATTGGTAGCAACAACAGGTATGTCTAACTCAACAGACATTCTGAAAATAGCTTCATTTACAGTTTTTTGGTCGTCTATTCCGTGATCCTGCACCTCAAGATAGAAATCCTCGCCAAAAATCTCCTTCATCTTCAATGCATAAATGAAAGCACCATCATAATCCCCAGC
Organism: Oscillospiraceae bacterium; assembly: GCA_015065395.1. Classification (GTDB taxonomy): domain Bacteria; phylum Bacillota; class Clostridia; order Oscillospirales; family CAG-272; genus Avispirillum. The sequence goes on along the minus strand of SVQJ01000061.1, from coordinate 154 downwards.
AACTATCCTTTTGGGTATATAACCGCCGAGGCAAGCTGAAAGAGCGATCAACCCATCACTGTGAGAAGATAAAAGCTCAAGATCAATTCGGGGTTTAACATAAAAGCCGTTAATATAGGCTTCAGAAACCATTTTGATCAAATTTTTGTATCCG
>SVQJ01000060.1 GCA_015065395.1 Oscillospiraceae bacterium | reverse complement strand
CATCCTTCTCGGCAGTCCGAAGCAGCTTGTCGATACTTTATCGACAAGCTGAGCCAAAGCAGTTTTCTGCTTTGGCAACGCCTTTTACCTTGTAATTCTCAGCTAAACCCTTATGTAAAGTTTTTTGCCAAGCTTTTTTCAAAAAAGATAAACCGCAATATGAATGCATCTTTCTTTTTTCCATGCTTAAAGTGGGATATATATGTTGAAATTTTTGTAATAATGTTTTATAATGTATTCAAATAAAGTATGGAGTGCTTTCTATGGAAAAAAAGCGAAACGGCGAGATAGACGTATTCAGGTTTATCTTTTCGATCATCATTGTTTTTTATCACTTTAATTTGCTCTACCCGATGGGCTTTTTTCCGTACGGCGATCTTTGCGTTGAGTTCTTTTTCATCGTTTCCGGTTATCTGATGGCGGTTCAGGTAGAAAAGCTGAATGTGGAGTGCAAAAGACCAACCCTTGGTGAAACAGCAGATCATACGTGGAGATTCATCATCAAAAAGATGAGTGCCTTGTTTGCTTATTACATAAGCGTGGTCATCCTTCATGTGATCGTTAAAGAGATCATCATCAATAAAGCTGCATTACGGGATCTGATCGTCGGCTTTTTGAGGAGCATACCCACATTCACTCTGACGTTTATGGGGCTTAACTACAGAACCGTGACATTTTATGTGGGAAATACTTGGTTCTTATCTGCAATGATGATCGCAATGTTTATACTCTATCCTTTGATATTGAGAAACTATAAGTATTCATCAAAGCTGGTCTGCCCGCTGATGGCGCTTTTCCTTCTTGCATATACCTATTCAAAATACGGCACCGTCGTAAAATGGGAGCCGTGGGACGGTTATTTCTATTTGGGTGTTATAAGGGCAGTAACCGATATTGCTTTGGGAATAAGCCTTCGTCCTCTTTCGGTATATATAACCGAAAAATTCGCATGGCTGTTAAATACTGAGCGGATACCGATAAAGGTTCTTCTCACTCTTGCAAAGCTGTCCTGCTATGCCGTAGTGATCAAGTATATGAACGGATCCGATTTCGGACAGTATTATAGTCTGCACGGTATCCTTTTCTTTGCTCTTGCAATACTCATGACCTTTACCGGAGTGGGCTACACCTTGCCGGGAAATAAGCTGACAAATTTTTTGGCAAAGATATCTCTCCCCATTTTCATATATCACGGCTTCATACGGTTGACCTGTAAAGATCTGTTTGCCGCGGACCGGGTCACGCTTCCCGTGTTTTTGGTTATGGTGGCGTCAAGCATCATAATTTCCGTTATTTTGATGTATATAACCGACTTTACAATGAAGCTTATTAAAAAAATCGGCGGCATGGTGAAAAACTATGCCTTAAGCGGTAAACAGGCGTAATTGCTTAAAATCCTTGCCTTGCAAATGCTGGAAATTCAGCCTTTGCAAGGCTTTTCTTTTTTCGTTAAATTACGGTTTATAGAGGAGAAACGGACGCTTTTTTGAAAAAAGCTCTGCAAAAAACTTTGCATAAGGGTTTAGCTGAGGATTACAAGGCAAAAGGCATTGCCAAAGCAGCTTTTTGCCTTTTCGATATCGTTGTCTTCTTAAAGTTCCTTTGGTTCTTTCCTTTCAAGGAAAGAACGCGAAAACACCTTCATCTCCCAGTCAAACCGAAATTTGAATACAACTTTTTACAAACCTTACCGTTAAAAGCCATATTTGCGGTTTTGAACGACGGTTCAACTGAGAAATATAATTATTTTTACGTGGAATTATCTTTTCGGCAGTTATGGACATTCGGAAAAAAAGTGATATAATAGTCATTGAAAAAGGAAAAAGGCGGTGAGATGAATGAAAGGAGATCTGACAGTTGGCGATCCCGGCAGGGTCGTTCGGCGTTTTTCTTTTCCTCTTCTTCTAAGCGTTGCCTTTCAACAGATATATTCAATCAGCGACAGCATAATAGTGGGTAAGTTTGCTCAAAACGGTGAGGCTGCCCTTGCGGCGGTTGGCGCTTCCTTTGCCATAACCATGATATTTAATGCTGTGGCAATAGGAGCAAATTCCGGCTGTTCTGTTGTGATAAGCCGTCTTTTCGGCAGCCGCCGCTTTGAAAGCATGAAAACCGCGGCCTCAACGGCGGTCATTTCTGCAGTGGTCATTTCTTTGGCTATGAGCCTTGCCGGTGTCCTTTTGGCAGATGAGCTTCTGGCATTCCTTAAAACTCCGGAAAACATTGCAAAGGATAGCGCAGAGTATCTTTCAATATATGCAATGGGCTTCGTTTTCTTGTTTTTGTATAACATAGGAAACGGCATATTTACGGCACTTGGTGATTCGCTCACTCCACTTGTATTTCTCATTTGCTCTTCGGCGGTCAATATAATTCTGGATTTTGTTTTCGTTTGCTTTTGTCATTGGGATGTTGCGGGCGTAGCTTTTGCAACCTTCATAGCCCAGGGCCTTGCAGGGATCGTATCTATGATCACGGTGTTTTTCAGGGTCAAAAGAATAAAGAGCGCAAAATATAAAGCTTTTTCTTTCAGGATGTTCAAAACTCTTTCCGAATACGCGGTTCCGGGTATTCTTCAGCAAAGCTTTGTGTCTGTGGGAAATCTTTTCGTTCAAAGCCTGGTGAACTCATTTGGTTCCGCTGTTGTGGCAGGCTACAGCGCCGCAGTAAAGCTCAATACCTTTTGCGTCAGTACCATGAGTACCCTTGGAGGGGCGCTGTCATCATTCACCGCTCAGAATATCGGTGCCGGACGTCCGGACAGGGTAATCTCGGGAATGAAGGGCGCGCTGAAGCTCGCGGTCGCTCTGTCCGCAGCCTTTTCTTTGGTTTATTTCTTCATGCCGGATACAATGATATCTCTGTTTATGTCATCGGATGATATGAGCAATGCCGCTTTGCGCGCGGGAAGGGAATATTTGCAGATCGTGGCACCTTTTTACGCGGTCGTGGCAGTAAAGCTCCTTGGAGACGGAGCACTTCGCGGCGGAGGTGCGATGCCGTGCTTTATGGCAACCACTTTTACAGACCTCCTGCTTCGAGTTGCCTTGTCATTCGTGCTTTGCGGGTTATTCCCCGCGCTTGAATACCGTGCTATCTGGATATCCTGGCCGATAGGCTGGATAGTCTCAATGGTGCTGTCAATGGCGTTTTATCTTTCCGGGGCGTGGAAAAGGGGAAAAATGGTTTGATTTGTGTTAAAAAATAATTTCAGCATTACGGGTTATTCCCGGGAAAGGATTTTAGGCAATTATGGAATATCAGAGACTGTATGCTAAAATAGACTTGGAAGCTGTAAAGAAAAACGTGGAAGGCGTGAGGCGCAGGATCCCGGATAATACAAAGATAATGGCAGTAATTAAGGCAAATGCCTATGGGCACGGAGCCGTGGAATTTTCTCATTATCTTGAGGATAAAGCAGATTGGTTCGGAGTTGCCACGGCAGATGAGGCTATAGAGCTGAGACGGGGCGGAACAGCGAAGCCTATACTGATCCTCGGCGGAACAAATCCTGCGGAATTTCCTGATCTTATAAGGGAAAATATAACTGTCACCGTATTTGATTCGGCAACTGCAGAAAAACTTTCCCGAGAGGCTTGCAAACAGGGAAGGGTTAGTAAAATTCATATAAAGGTCGATACGGGAATGTCAAGGGTCGGCTTTCAGGTAACAGAAAAGAGCGCCGAGGAGGTCGAACGTATTAGTCGAATGCCTAATATAGAGATAGACGGTATGTTCACCCATTTTGCCAAGGCAGACAGCAGCGATAAATCCTCTGCCTTGAAGCAACGCGAGGAATATGATCTTTTCGTTGAAATGTGCAGAAAACGGGGAGTCAATATACCTCTTTGTCATGTGAATAACAGCGCGGCTACCATGGAGCTTGACCGTCATTACGATATGGTCAGAATGGGTATTATGCTCTACGGCCTTTATCCCTCCGAGGAAATGAACAGAAGCTATCCTTTGTATCCTGCAATGGAGCTTGTGACCCACATAGCCCATATTAAAACGCTTGAAAAAGGCAGGGGAATAAGCTATGGCCACACCTTTGTTACAGAGAGAGAGACCCGGGTGGCTACTTTGCCCTGCGGATATGCAGATGGTTACCCCAGGAGCCTTTCCAATAAAGGTCATGTTCTTGTGGCAGGGAAAAGATGTCCCATTCTCGGGAGGGTATGCATGGACCAGATGATGGTGGATGTGAGTGAAGTTCCCAATGCTTCGGTAGGAGATGAGGCTGTTTTGGTGGGAAGAATGGGTGATGGATCCATCTCCGTTGAAGAGCTTGCCGATAATGCTTATTCCTTTAACTATGAGTTTGTGTGCGGTATCGGAAGAAGGGTTCCGAGGGTGTATTTTGAAGGTGAAAGGTACATAAAAACCGTTTCTTATATACGCTGATGCAAGTGCCCCCTGCGGTGGGGCACTCGTTTTATATATAAAATAAAAAATGAAGGTTACCGTTGTCACAGCGTAAAATTATCAAAAAAAGCAGTGTAAAAACGGTGTTTTTTGTTATTATTATTAAATCGTTCAAAAAAACCGTGAAAGATGAAATTTATTTTCCAAATATGCTTGACTTTTCTCAGGATATACTATATACTTTACTCGTAATATTTTAACTTGGAGGTTAAAACATGAAAAAAATTATTTCATTTCTGCTTCTTGCAGCAATGGTAGTTGGTTGCATGGTTCCTGCAGTTATCACTTCTGCAAGTGCCGGCACACTTTCTGTTGCTACCATTGACAAGATGGAAGGAACAGGCGCTCAGGTATCTCCTGAACTCGTGATCACCGGTAACCCCGGCGTATCTGCTATCACTTTTGTTCTTTCCTATGAGAAGGCTGTTTTCGCTTTTGACGGCGAGGCTGATCCTTACGATGGCGCACTTTTCTCCGCTGACGACTCTTCTATAAGCAATGTTGCTAAGTCTAAGCTTGGTAACTACATTCCTGAGGGTGCTTCCACCTCTGATTATGAGGCTAAGAAGTTCGAGGTCATGACAGCTTTTGATGAGGATGCTGAGATCAATCCTGACATAGCTATTGATGGCATCGTTGCAAAGCTTCCTTTGGCTCTCGTAAATCCCGTTGTCGGTGAGTCCTACACCTACACAGTAGTAGTTGAGTCTGCTGTTAATGCAGACGGCGAGGATGTTGATATCGCTCTTGATACTATCATTGGTACAGTTAACTATGTTGCTGACCCCCTCGTTGGTCTCTACGATGAGTTCACTCTCTTTGTAGCTCCCGAGAATGCTGAGATTGCAATGGGTACCGAGACTGTAAGTGTTGACGTAAGAGTTGACGCTAACCCCGGTATCTGGTCCACACGTGTATATGTTGTATATCCCAACGAGCTCACTCTTGTTGGTGAGGATGAGAATGCCGGCGTAAACGGTACTCTCTTTGCAAATGCTGCATATAACGTTGGTAAGGTTAACCTTCCTCTTTCCGACGAGGCTCACCTTAAGAACTTTAAGGATATCATCGCTGCTGAGGGCCTTGATAAGGACAGCCTCCAGGCTTCCACATTCGTATGGCTTCCCGACGATCCTAACCTTGAGGTTTCTGCAAACGGTGTTCTTTGCTCCCTCGAATTCAAGCTTCCCGCTAACGCAAAGCCCGGCGACAGCTATGAGATCAAGGCTTACTCCGGCGCAGGTGATACCTTCTGGGCAGGCACCGAGGATGACGGTAAGACTCCTCTCTTCATCGACCGCGACTATGCTGCGTTCGTAGCATCTACTCTCACTATCAAGTGCGACCACCTCAACACTGAGGCTCAGCACCTTGATCCTACTTGTGGCGTTGACGGTTATGACAAGGTTGTTTGTCTCGACTGTGGTGCTACCATCGGCGATGAGACAGTTCTTCCCGCTACCGGTATTCACACTCCCGGCGTGCCTGTAATCGTTGAGTCCACCTGTGTTGTAAACGGTACTTCCACTGTTTCCTGTACTGTATGTGATCAGGTTCTCTCCGCCGATGAGCTCGGTCTTGCTGAGCACACTCCCGGCGATGAGGCTACATGTACAACTGCTCAGAACTGTACTGTATGTGGTACTGAGCTCAATCCCGCTCTCGGCCACGTTGAAGCTGCTCCTGTAGTTACTAACCCCACCTGTACAGAGGACGGTCTCTCCGTTGTTAACTGTGACAGATGTGGCGTTGAGCTTTCCAGAATTGTTCTTGATGCAACAGGTCATACATACCTTAACGGCGCTAACACTGTAATTACTGCTCCTACTTGTACAACTGACGGCTACACAGTTAAGACCTGTGACGTTTGTGAAGATAAGTGGACAACTGATATCGTTCCCGCTTGGGGTCACGAGGCTGATGAGGCTGTAGTTGTTGAAGCAACCTACTATGCTGACGGTTCCTCTACTGTATCCTGCGGCACCTGCGGTGAGGTTCTTTCCTCTGAGGTTCTTCCCAGACTTACAATTAACGTAACTGTTAACTTTGAAAACGAAGCAGGCGATGTTCTCGATACCACTGTTGGTGATGTTTACATCGACGATGCATACCTCTACTTCACTGCTCTTGATGCAGTTGTTCCCGGCTACACTCTCGTTCTTCCCGAAGGCGCTGAGCTTGTAGAGGGTGAGGGCGAGCTTGAGGGCTACCTCCTTTACGCTCTTGCACTTGAAGAGGCTGCTACTGCTGAGTTCACATTCACAATGACTGCTAATACCGACATCGTTTACACTGTTGTATATGTAGACGCTGAAGGCAACAAGCTTGCTGATGACAAGGTTGTTGAGGGTCAGACAATGGCTGCTGAGGTAACTGAGGCTGCTATCGCAATCGAAGGCTACACCGCTGACATTGCTGAGCAGAAGCTCGTTCTCGAGGCTACTGATAACGTAATCACCTTCACCTACACTAAGGATGAGGTTAAGGAAGAAAACAAGGATGAGGACAAGGAAGATAATAAGAATGACAACAGCGTTCAGACCGGTGATAACGTAATGTTCATCGTAATCGCTCTCGCAGTTGTAATCGTTGCTTCCGTTGCTGTAATCATCATCAGACGCAAGAGAAGCGCTAACTAATAGATACTTCTGATAGTTGTTTATAACTGAAAAGTTAACCCACCCGCATTTCTTGCGGGTGGGTTTTTCTTATATTGTACATCAAAGAAAACGCCATGTAAAAACAATGCTTTTGCTTTTACATGGCGTTTTAATCAATGCGATTATTCTGCGATCTCAGAAGGTTGTTTTTTCTTTTTGATCGTGGGGGCAGCGTTGCTTTCGATGCATCGTTTTGTGATGCGAACCTCTTGAACATCGTTTCGTGAAGGGATATCGAACATGATCTGGGTCATGTGCTCCTCGATAATCGATCTGAGGCCTCGTGCTCCGGTGTTGCGTTCAAGTGCCAGCCGAGCGATTGCAACTAAAGCATCGTTATCGAATTTGAGCTGCACGTCATCCAACTCAAAAAGCTTCTTATATTGCTTTGTGAGAGAATTCTTTGGCTCCTTAAGTATCTTGACGAGTGCTTGCTCGTCGAGATTTTCAAGGCCGACAATGACCGGCAAACGTCCGACAAGCTCAGGGATAAGACCGTACTTCACTATATCGTGTGCACTTACATCCTTGAAAATCGTGCTCTTGCTTTTCTCATCCTTGGTTTTAACTTCTCCGCCAAAGCCCATGGTGGAGGCACCCTTGCGCTCTTCAATGATCTTATCAAGTCCGTCAAAGGCACCGCCGCATATAAAGAGGATGTTTTCCGTATTGATCTGAATAAACTCCTGGCCGGGATGCTTTCTTCCGCCCTGTGGAGGAACGTTGGATACCGTGCCCTCCAGAATCTTCAGAAGTGCCTGTTGAACACCCTCGCCCGAAACGTCGCGTGTGATAGATCGGTTTTCGCTTCTTCTGGAGATCTTGTCTATTTCGTCGATGTAGATAATACCGTGCTCCGCGGCTTCGATATCGTAATCGGCGGCCTGGATAAGACGAAGGAGTATATTTTCAACGTCCTCGCCCACGTAACCGGCCTCTGTAAGCGTAGTTGCATCTGCGATGGCAAAGGGGACCTTAAGTGTTTTTGCAAGTGTCTGAGCAAGATAGGTTTTACCCACACCGGTAGGGCCTATAAGCAAAACATTGCTTTTTTGTAGCTCCACGTCGTCATCGGACACGTCTTTTTTAGCGTCCTTGTAGAGAAGACGCTTGTAGTGGTTGTATACGGCAACGCTGAGGCTGATCTTTGCTTTTTCCTGGCCGATGATATGCTTGTCAAGCGTTTCTTTTATTTCGTAGGGCTTAGGCAGAGTATCTCTGTTGAGCTTGAAATCAGATTCGCTGACGGTGTAATCATTGATGATCTCGTTGCAAACATCAATGCAGTTGTCGCAAATGTAATGGCCGGTGGGAGAAGGGATCAGAAAGGTTACCTGATGCTCGCCTCTGTTACAGAAGGAACAGCGGCGGCCTGTTTCATTTGTGTTGTTGGACATTATTTATCTCTTTTCAATTACCTTGTCGATGAGACCGTACTCCATAGCTGCCTGTGCCGTAAGGAAGTTATCTCTTTCGGTATCAATAGCAATGGTCTCAATAGATTTGCCCGTGTTTTTTGCAAGAATGGAGTTGAGCTTTTCGCGTGTTCTGAGTATATGATCTGCGTGGATCTTGATATCCGAAGCCTGTCCCTGCATTCCGCCGAGAGGCTGGTGGATCATGATCTCGCTGTTGGGAAGAGCGATTCTTTTACCCTTGGCACCGCTTGAGAGAAGGAATGCGCCCATGGATGCTGCCATACCTATGCAGATGGTAGAAACATCGCATTTGATGAAGTTCATCGTATCGTAGATGGCAAATCCAGCGGAAACGCTGCCTCCGGGGCTGTTGATATACAGGCTGATGTCTTTATCGGGATCCTGAGCCTCAAGGAAAAGCAGCTGTGCTACAACGAGGGATGCGGTGAGGTCGTTGACCTCGTCTGAGAGGAAAATAATTCTGTCGTTAAGGAGGCGGGAGTATATATCATAAGCTCGCTCGCCGCGGCCGGTCTGTTCGATAACGGTAGGTACAAGTGCCATTTTTTTGATTCCTTTCTGAAAATAATATGTCATATAATGCGATAAAGGTGCCATAATTACAATCACCGCTGCCTTTGGGCAGCGGTAAGTGTGTAAAAAGATTATTCTTCAGTCTTTTCTGCTTCGCAAGTCTCAGCAGGTGCTTCAGCTGCGGGAGCTTCCTCAGCCTCAGCCTCAGCCTCAGCCTCAGTCTTCTTGGGAGCAGCCTTCTTTGCGGGGGACTTTCTCTTTGCGGCAGGCTTCTTGATAACTGCAGCTTCCTTGATAAGGTCAACAGCCTTCTTTACCTTGATATCCTCAGCAAGGGCATCAGCCTCAATGGACTCCTTGACCTTCTCAACTTCCATGTTATAAGCCTCGGAAAGTCTTGCAAACTCTGCCTCAACCTCTTCATCGGTTGCAGCGACGCCTTCAAGCTCAGCGATCTTCTCAAGAGCGAGTCGGGTTTTTACCTGCTTTT
>SVQJ01000059.1 GCA_015065395.1 Oscillospiraceae bacterium | reverse complement strand
CACGCAAGTGAAGACAGAGCGGACACAGAAATATTAAGGTCAGTACTTCTTCACGTCCGCGGAGGGAGCCTATATTTGGGTCTTCACGCAAGTGAAGACAGAGCGGACACAGAAATATTAAGGTCAGTACTTCTTCACGTCCGCGGAGGGAGCCTATATTTTGGTCTTCACGCAAGTGAAGACAGAGCGGACACAAAATCTCAAATCAAGCATTACTCCCCGACACCTGCATTTTTAAGTGCCTGATACTGAAGAGAATACAGCTTGAAATATATTCCCTTTTTATGTATAAGCTCCGAGTGGCTTCCCTCCTCCGCCACCTTCCCGTTTTCGATAACGTAAAGCCTTTCGCAGTCACGAAGGGTGGATAGCCTGTGGGCGATCATGATGGTGGTCCTGTTCTTCGTCAGCTTTTCCAGCGCCTCCTGGATGCCTCGCTCGGTCTTGGTATCCAGAGCGCTGGTGGCCTCGTCCAGAATAAGGATCTTCGGGTCTCTGAGAATGGCACGGGCAATGGAAACTCTCTGCCGCTCGCCTCCCGAAAGCTCCTTATAGCCCCAGCCGAGGCGTGTTTCATATCCGTCGGGAAGCTTCACGATAAAATCGTGAGCACCCGAGATCTTTGCCGCCGTCACCACCTCTTCCATGGTTGCCTCCGGCTTTGCATAGCGGATATTATCAAGCACCGTTCCCTGGAAAAGATAGGTCTCCTGAGAGACTATGGAAACATTGCGGCGGATGGTATCAAAGGTAAGATCCTTGACGTCGTGCCCGTCAATGGTGATATTGCCGCTGTCCGGATCGTAAAGCCTTATAAGAAGATTTGCAATAGTTGATTTTCCTGCTCCCGTATGTCCCACAAGGCCGATCTTTGCACCCTTTGGGATATGGACGCTGACGTTTTCTATGACCTTACGGGTCTTATCGTAGCCAAAGGTCACGTCGTTGAAATCCACGCTACCCTCAATGCTCTCAAGGCACAGCGCGTCCTCCTTCTCCCTCACCTCGGGCTCCGCATCCATGACCTCCATAAGGCGGTAGGTGGCGTTAAAGCAGTTGGTGATGCTCTGGGTTATATCAACGAAGAACATGAGCGGGGAGATAAGCATTGCGCTGTAGGCGGTGAAGGTCATGAGAGTTCCGTAGGTCATTTTTCCCGTCATCACCAGCCAGCCTCCCACGGCGAGAACGAACACCGAGCCAAGGGTGAAAAGGAAGGTGACCGCAGGATATGCGGTGCCGGAAAAGACGCTGACAGACTTGTCCGCATCGGCAAGACGGGAGCTTCTGCTGTCAAAACGCCGTATCTCCTCCTCTTCTCTGGAAAAGGCCTTTACCACTCTCACGCCTGCCAGCACGTCGGAAAGCATACCGTTCATGCTGCGGGAAGCGGAATACCGCTTTGCATGGAGCTTTTTCATTTTCAGAGAAAGCAGGCGAACAAGATATACCGCTATAGGGCAACAGACGAGAGCCACCAGGGTCAGGCGCCAGTCAATAACGAGCATGATCGCGGCGACAGCCACCGTCTGCACAACGTTTATGATAAGATAGGGCAGGCCGTCCACGAAGAACCAATAAATGGTGTTGGCATCGCCGTTTACCTGGTTCATAAGCGCGCCCGTTCTTCTGTTGGTATAAAAGGAAAGAGACAGGCGTTCAACGGAATCGAAAATGGTTTTTTTCAGGTCATAAACGAATTTGGGAACGATCCTTGCGGTTATAATATTGTTCACCATATCGCAAAGAAGGGTGAGTATCTTCAACGATACGATTATGAAAATAACAAGGAGCACCTGGCCGTAGAACGCTCCACCCTCGGTAAGCACTCTGTCGTAGAAAAAGCCTGAGGAGATATAGGGGGAAATAACGGCAAGAGCGCTGGTGAGCGCCATGGCAAGGAGTATCATAAGCACGCCGAAGCGGTACTTTTTCACAAATGAGAAAAGTCTTTTAACAACGCTTGCCCGGTCCATGCAATGGGGGCAAAGCTTTGACTGAGGATCGGGATATTTTCTGCCGCAATCGGGGCAGCAGCGCTCCTTTTTTCTCTTCTCCTTTATTTTTTCAAGCTTACGTGCGGCCTCGTCCATGTCTTCCTTATTGAGAAGATCGCAGATATCGCGGAAATTCTCCTCGTGGTTGCAGGAAAGGAAGGTTATTATATCATAGGCTGAGCTTTCCTTGTTATAAGCGGTCATGATACAGCCGGAGATAAGCTTTTCGATCTTGAAATCGGAAAGAGAAGCTCTTTCTATCCTCTCCTCCGATATTTTCCCGAAACGGACGGTGAGCTTTTTAGGATCGTTGAAGCGGACCTTCTTTTTGGGTTCAACGAGGGAGATCCCTCCGATCATAACGATCTCATCCTCCGTTATCAGCACCCAGTTGTCCAGAAATGCACCGTCGCGGTTTTTGTCCGAACGGGCAGCAACGAGAATATCCTTTTCAAGGATCCCGTATTTTTCCGCCTCAAGAAAGACCTCATCGGGTATTTTATCAAATTTTATCAAGGTATTTTCTCCTGAATATGGTTAAATATTTCCCTTCGGGAAACGTGAAGGAACATTTCCGCGCAGCGGAAATGTATTTTATTTGTTGAGGTTAAAATCAAATAACACCGTAGGGGCGACCATTGGACGTCCGCATATCAGAACATGATACAAACGGGATTTGATAGAGTATCTGCAATGCGCACGGTGCGCTGTTGTAGGGACCGGCGTCCCCGACGGTCCTAAACGCAGGGTCTGATATTGTAGATTTTGTAGGCGGAAGGTGGCTCTCTGAAATTGCGATAAATCACAGTTAAAGTTTATTCCCGGAGATATGTTTATCAAAAGATACGTATAGGGGAGAGACGGATGAGGGTTGATTTTTCCTGCATTTTCGGTTTTCAACCCTCTTCAGTCAGCTACGCTGACAGCTTCCCCCGAGGAAGCCTAACATAGGTCAACGCCCTGTGCGTTGACGTAGCGAAGCAGCTAAGGCTACAGTTAGCACTTGCTTTACCTTCGCCTATCAAATATCTACTAAAAAAGCCGCAATATCGCACAACAAATCACTGCATTTTACAAAACAAAAAATCAAAAGGGACTGTATGCACAGCCCCTTTACTATTCTGATTATTTGCTTTTGAGCTCCTCGGGCTTATCGCAAGCATCCAAGGGAATATCCACAGCATCGGGGAAGGTAAAGCCGTTCTTCTTGAAGGTCTCGTAATCGAACTCGTTGAGCTCATCATAAGCAAGCTTATGGAACTCATAGAAGTTGGGCCACCACTCATATCCGTCACCAAGGTTGTGATAGAGATAAGCCTCTGCGATCTCGATACCGAGATTCTTTCCGATCCAATGGCCGCCCATGGCAAGAACGTTAACATTGTTGCCGGTGATAGCTCTGAGCGCCGCATGGGGACTTTCAACAACAGCGGCATGCACGCGGGGGCATTTGCTTGCCGCGATATGGATACCCATACCTGTTCCGCAGAAAATGAGAGCTCTCTCAAACTCGCCCTCTGCGATCTTTGCTCCAACCTTGAGACCGATGCGATGGAACATTTCGGGATTGGGATCGTCAAGGCTCTTAACACCGATGTCGGTAATGGTCCAGCCGTGCTTCTCAAGATGAGCGCAGATATAATCCTTAAGCTCTACGCCTGCAAAGTCAGCAGCTACGAGGAGCTGCTTATCTTTGATCATTTTCATAAAAATCTCCATTCCGCCGCTCAAGCGACACTATAAATAATTTCTTTTATTATTTTATCATTAACCATATTTTTTGTCAATCAATTATCGGTTAAATTTACATATTTTATGTTTAATGAAAAAAGTGTTGCTTTTTAGCCTTGATATGCTATAATATAGCTATCTTTTATGAAATGAGGCGATATCCTTGAAACAAAAGAATGTCCAAAGGCTTGTGATCGCTGCTCTGTTTTGCGCCCTTATCTGCGCTGCCACGGCGGCGCTCCCCATTCCCCTCGGCAACGGCGGCTACGCAAATCTGGGTGATACACTTATCGCCGTATGCTCCTTCTTTGTTGGCCCGCTTTGGGGCTTTCTTGCTGCAGGACTCGGCTCTTCCCTTGCCGACCTTTTTCTCAGCTACGGTATCTACGCACCTGTTACCTTTATCATAAAGGGTACCATGGCGCTCATTTATATTCTTATTTTCCGCCGTTTTGCAAAGACAAAGGCGGCCATCCCCATGGCACTTGTTGCTTCCGTTGTTGCAGAAGCTGTTATGGTCGGCGGATACTTTGCCTTTGAATGTATCCTCTACTCCCCCGCAGGCGCCCTTTCCGGCATCCCCGGAAATCTCATTCAGGCAGCAGTGGGCATCGCCTGCTCCACAGTCCTCGTCAGCCTGTTCTCCCATAATAAATATCTTATGAAGCACTCAAGTGCAAATCTTGGATTGGTTTTATAATAAAAGCAGCGAAAAATCCTTGCAGAAGCTGAATTTCAACTTTTGCAAGGATTTTTCATATCTTCCAATTCCAATTTATCGGGGAGTTGATGTAAAGGCCTTTTATAAGCTCAACATTCTCTTGTATAGGTTTCGTTCCATCAAATCTAATGGATTTGCACGATAATGTTTTAAGCTAATTCTCTATCTTATCCGGAGTTCTTTTTCCGTTAACAGCAGAAAAAACAAAACAGGGATTTTGCCCAATGTCATTAAGTTAAAAAACAACCGAGTTCAGAAAGCGGGCTGTTCTTATCGGAGAAATCGCCATAACGTAAAATTCCCACAGACCAATCAAACGGTTTGTGGGAATTTTCATTTTACAAGCAGAAGAAACGGTTTAGCAAGCCTTCTCCAGCGGGAGAAGGTGGCAGACCCATTTCAACGAAGTTGAATGTGGTGCTGACGGATGAGGTGTTATCTCTTTGGCTTAAGATCGCGATAGTCCAACTCAAGATGTTTCAATACATCCTTTGCAACAGAGTTGAAATTATTTCGTATATTATCGTTGGAATATCGTAAAACAGTTATTCCCCAAGAAGATAAGGCTGCATCTCTTTGTTCGTCCGCTTCTTTGTGTTCGGGTAATAGGTGCTGTCTGCCGTCCACCTCAATTACGATCTTCTTTTCCGCTATGTAAAAATCAACAATATAGTTTTCAATATTATGCTGCCGTCTTACGTTGAATGGAAGTCTTTTCAGAAAATCATACCACAGATGTCTTTCTTCGGGTGTCATATTTTTTCGTAGCGTTCGCGCGTTTGACACGAGTTTTTTGTTGTAAGGTATCATTTTGACTCCTCATCCACCGCTACGCGGTCCCCCTTCTCCCACAGGAGAAGGACTTTTATATGCTCAACATTCTCTTGTATAGGTTTCGTTCCATCAAATCTAATGGATTTGCACGATAATGTTTTAAGCCAATTTTCTCTTTTTGCAATACTTTTTAACAGACTTTTTCGTCTGTCTTTTTGTCATGACTTTTATACAGAAAAAAGCACTTAACTCGGCTTTTTCTGCTTTGTTAAGTGCTTCTTCTATGCCATTATCTTAACTTAATTACACCGCACGGCGGTGTCCTTTTTCATTCACTTAATTACTTAAGCATATCTGCGATCTCGGCGCCGAAGTTATCTTCCTTCTTCTCGAGACCTTCGCCTCTCTCATAGAGATAGAAGCTGTGTACGGAGATCTCGCCGCCAAGCTCCTTAGCGGTATCGGCAATGTACTTGCCAACGGAGATCTTATCGTCCTTAACATAAGCCTGGTCTACAAGGCAAACTCTCTCATAGAACTTGCCGAGCTTACCCATGATCATCTTCTCAAGGATAGCATCGGGCTTGTTTGCGTTCTTTTCATCGTTCTTGATCTGAGCAAGAAGAACGGACTTCTCTTCCTCAAGTGCGCTTGCGGGAACCTCGTCACGGCAAACGTAAGAGGGAGGAGAGCCTGCTGCGATCTGGAGAGCAATGTTCTTTGCGAATGCTGCGAACTCTGCCTTCTCAGCTACTGCGCTGTCTGCATTGAACTTTACTACAACACCGGTTGTACCTGCACCGTGGATATATGCGCTTGTGATACCCTCGATAACCTCAAAGCGACGGATGTTCATGTTCTCACCGATGGTGAAGATCATGTCCTTGAGCTTTGCCTCAACGGTAAAGCTATCGTCATAAGCAAGAGCGTTAAGCTCCTCAAGAGTTGCGGGCTTGTTTGCAATGATTACCTTCTCGATGCCGCGAACGAACTCCTTGAAGGTCTCGTTCTTTGCAACGAAGTCAGTCTCTGCGTTAACCTCGATCATTACGGTTACGCCGTTCTCGGACATGATATCAACCACGCCCTCGGATGCAATTCTGCCTGCCTTCTTTGCTGCAACGGAAAGGCCCTTCTCACGAAGGATCTTTACTGCCTCATCAAAATCACCGTTTGATTCGTTAAGTGCCTTCTTGCACTCCATCATACCTACACCGGTCTTTGCACGAAGATCGGATACCATTTTTGCGGTAATTGCTGCCATTTCTATGTCCTCCTAAAGTAGTTTTGTTGATAAATTATTCAGCGTCTGCTGCCTCAGCCTCTGCCTCGGGAGCCTCTTCTGTGAGCTGCTCGCCCTGTCTGCCCTCGATTACTGCATCAGCAAGAACGGAAGCGATAAGGCGGATCGCACGGATCGCGTCATCGTTACCGGGGATTACGTAATCAGCATCATCGGGATCGCAGTTTGTATCAACGATCGCTACTACGGGAATACCAAGCTTCTTTGCCTCGAGAACTGCATTGTGCTCCTTGCGGGGGTCTACGATGAAGATACAGTCGGGAATACCGCCCATCTCCTTGATACCGCCGAGGTTTCTCTCGAGAGTTGCCATCTCCTTCTGGAGAGATGCTACTTCCTTCTTGGGAAGCATATCGAATGTGCCGTCAGCCTGCATTGTCTCAAGGCTCTTAAGTCTTGCGATGCTGGTCTTGATGGTCTTGTAGTTGGTGAGCATACCGCCAAGCCAACGTACGTTTACGAAGTACTGGCCGCAACGCTCTGCTTCCTCACGGATAGCATCGCTTGCCTGCTTCTTTGTACCAACGAAAAGAACGTTTCCGCCGTTTGCGGAAATTTCGCGAACGAACATATAAGCCTCTTCGAACTTCTTGATGGTCTTCTGAAGGTCGATGATGTAGATGCCGTTACGCTCGGTGAAGATGTACTCTGCCATCTTGGGGTTCCAGCGTCTTGTGTGGTGACCGAAATGTACACCTGCTTCAAGAAGCTGCTTAATAGATACTACAGACATTTTAATGTCCTCCTTCGGTTTTTCCACCATACGGGTTATATACTGCAGCCCGTTTTCGGGCACCGGCAGCCGCTTTACCGTATGTGTGTTATAATTATTTGCGCTTTTCGCGCGAGGGTAATTATACCATATTTATTACCTGCATTGCAACACAATACGGCTTGTTTACAAAAAGTTTACAATTTGATCTTTACCTTTTTAAGAAGGACAGCCCCTGCGATGCCGATTATCATACCTGCCACGGTACCGCCAACGCAAAGCACCGGCATATAATAGGCGATCTGCTCTGTTCCCGTCACAGCCACCGCCACGATGATCTGACCTGCATTATGGGTGATACCGCCTGCCACGCTGACCGCCACGGGAGAAAACTTATCCGTTTTTTTCAGAAGGACCATGACCGCAAGGCTGATAAGTGCACCGGCGATGCTGTAAGCAAGGCTCATGACGCTTCCGAAAAGGAGGGAGACGAGAACGCATCTCACGAGGCTTACGGAAAGAGCACTTACAGGTCCCATGTTATATAAAAGGAAGAGAATTGCGATATTGGGCAGTCCCACCTTAAGTCCGGGCACGCCGAAGGAGATAAAGCTCTCCGCATAAGAAAGCACCATGGCAAGAGCGGTACAAAGCCCCAAAAAAGCGATCCTTCTTGTTTTCATATTCTCTCTCCTTTCGCTTATCAAATCTGTAACAGCAAACCGCACGTTTTCGGGAGCGCAAGTAAGGCGACGTAGAAAACACGTAAACCTTAAGTCCAACACTTCTATGCCTTTTTCATTATCGCGCCCACCAGGTCTACGCTGCCTTCACCTTTGCCCTCAACGGTGACGGTGACCTTATGGGGCAGGCATACGATGCTTTCCCCTGTTTTTGATATTTTCCTCTGTCTCTCGCAAAGGCCGTCCGGGCAATCCGCTTCGATCATATCCGCATATCCATCCTTTATAATAAGGATGTTTTTGCCCGTTTTCGTTTCGATCTCCACTTCCCTGTCCTCCGAAAGAGAATATCTGCCCCACTCTTTTCCGTTCACGGTGACGACGGCATATTCCCCGGGCTTTTTCGTTAAGGTGATCAATCCCCAGAGAGAAAGAGAAATGAGAAGGCACACCGCAATGAGTGCCGCGTCATACCTAAAGCGCTTTTTATCCATTGCAATGTGCCTCCTATCAGTTATTTTATTTACTGTCTGTGCTTTCCCGAATAGTCCGCAGTTTTGATACAGCCTACCGGGCAGACCTCTGAGCATTTTGAGCAGGAAATGCATTTATCATACTTAATGCTGGCAAGATTATCCGCCACCACGATGGCGCCCACGGGACAGACCTTCGCGCACTTTCCGCAGGCGATGCAGGCGTTTTTGCACACGCTTCTGGCATCCGCACCCTTCTGCTTATTATGGCAGGCAATTACCTCCCTTTTCACATCGGGCATCATGTGGATAAGCTTGTTGGGGCAGGATTTTACGCAAAGGCCGCAGCCGATGCATTTTCTCGCATCGATCCTGGCGATCCCGTCGTCCATGCAGATAGCACCGTGGGGACAGATCGCCGCGCAATCTCCATAGCCAAGGCATCCGAAGGTGCAGGCACCGTCTCCGCCGAAGAGCATTTTCGCCCCCGCGCAGGTGTTGACACCGCTGTAACTTGCCTTTTTCTCGGTATTATTGCAGTCTCCGCAGCAACGCACCGTTGCCACCATCTCGATGGTATCCTCAAACTCGCATCCCAAAATATCGGCAATAGCCTGGGAGACCCGATCAGCACCGGGGGTGCAGAGATTCGTTGCTATTCCCTCTTCATTTGCCAGAGCCTTTGCATAGCCGTCGCATCCGGCATATCCGCAGGCACCGCAGTTAGCACCGGGAAGCACGTCTCTTATCTTCTGCTCCTTTTCGTTTTCCTTTACGTGCATAACGATGGCCGCAACGACCAGCACAACGGCGCACAAAAGCCCGATGGCAGTCACGGCAATAACAGCAGTCAATACAGCTTCAATCATTCATTACCCTCCTTTAAGCAAACAGAGTTTCAATGATCCCTGCAAAGCCGCCGAAGGACATTGCAACGATTGCCGCGGAAACGAGAGTTATGGGCATACCCTGAAAGCATTTGGGAGGATTTGCATTTTCAACCCTTGAGCGCACTCCTGCAAAAAGGAGCATTGCAAGGAGAAATCCCAGACCGCATCCCAGGGAGGACGCCATAGCCTCAAGAAAATTATATCCGTCGGATATATTATTTGCGCAAACGCCCAGCACCGCGCAGTTCGTGGTGATAAGAGGAAGGTATATACCCAAAGACTTATGAAGGGCGGGAATATACTTTTTCAGAATTATCTCAACAAGCTGAACGAGGGATGCTATAACAAGGATGAACACCACCGTCTGGAGATATTCAAGCTCAAAGCCGCGAAGCAGGAAATAGTAGATGGGATGAGTTGCCGCCGTTGCAAGAAGCATAACGAAGGTT
>SVQJ01000058.1 GCA_015065395.1 Oscillospiraceae bacterium | reverse complement strand
GGGAGGGATGCAGAGGAAAACGTCGTCCCTTGTTTGCGCGTGGTGGTGCTGCTCTGTTTCACAGGAGCAATAGAGGGCGCGGTGGGCGTGGAGGATAGCTTTTGGAAATCCTGTTGTTCCCGATGAGAAATAAATTGCCGCGTCATCATCCTCGGTGATGGTTATAGGAGGAGGAGTGGAAGAGCAGTAGGTTGAAAATTTTGTATAGCTGTCTGCAATGGGGGGAACACCGTCGCCCACAAAGAAAAAGTTTTTGATGCAGGAAAGCTGGGGATACACCGCGTCCACACGGTCGATAAACTCGGGTCCGTAGATGAGCATACAGGAATCGGAAAGCTCAAGGCAGTATTTGATCTCATCTGCGGTATAACGGTAATTCATGGGAACGGCAAGGGCGCCGCATTTGAGAATACCGAAATATACGGGGAGCCATTCAAGGCAGTTCATAAGAAGGATGGCTACCTTATCTCCCTTTTTGATGCCGCGGGTGAGGAGCAGATTTGCACAGCGGTTTGCCTGACGGTCAAAATCCTTCCAGGTCATGCTTCTGCGGTAT
This sequence comes from Oscillospiraceae bacterium, assembly GCA_015065395.1. Classification (GTDB taxonomy): domain Bacteria; phylum Bacillota; class Clostridia; order Oscillospirales; family CAG-272; genus Avispirillum. The sequence goes on along the minus strand of SVQJ01000058.1, from coordinate 9,198 downwards.
TTATCTCCCTCGGCGGTCTCAATAAGATTGTATTCACGCCATGTTGTGGTTCTGCTGGGCTGATTTGCGGGATTTATCTCCACCAGCGCTTCATCATTGGGGTAGAGCCTTGCATTTCTTTCAAGAATATCAACGATTGTCATTTGATCTTTGCCTTTCGTATATGTTTTGATCGGTAGTAACAAAAAAATCCTCTTGAAGCGTTTGCTTCAAGAGGACGGAATATCCGCGGTACCACCTCAAATTGCACAAAAGTGCCACTCTCGGGCACGGCAGGTGCGATGCCCAAGCGCTGTAACGGGCGCTCCCGTCGCAACCTACTTAAATTTCGGCACGCAGCTCTCGAAATGTATTCATGATCCGGACTTTACCGCCTTGCACCATACGGCGGCTCTCTGAAAAAGCCTTTGGCATCACTACTTGTTTTCGGTCACAGCTTTTACTTGTTTGAAAGTTTATCACAAATTTCCTGCAAAGTCAATAGGACTTTTCGGAAAAATATCTAAAGTATTTTTGTGCATTTTGCAAGAAGAGTGGTAAAGAATGGCAAAATCAGCCTTACCAGAACCATTTTTTCTTTTGCGGCGGATTTTTGCATTCTCCCGGCATCACGGGCAGCTCAACCAAGATGGCATCCTCTCCTATTTTCCTTATTTTGTCCCAGGGGATTCGTATTTCGGAATTTCTCGATAATCCCCAAAATCCCCCTTCTCCTGGAACGAAAACTGCGGTTATCCTCCCCTCGCACAGGTCTATCTCGTAATTGCATATATGCCCCAGTCGTCGCGCGTCGCACACATTGATCACAAGCTTTGAGGAAAGACTGTTTGTATTGCAAGCCATGGCACCATTTCCTTTCTTTTTGAAAAAAATAATAAAAAAAGACCTTTTATCCCAGTATATGAAGGATGAGCGCTTCGTAGAACAAAACGGTGAAGATCCTTGTAAATAAAGGGATATTTAAGTTAGGCATTTGTAAAATACACTACATTTCGCGCGGATATTAGGCGATTGCAAAAACAAAAGTGCCTTAACGCAAAAAACGGTTAATTTTAGAAAGAGCCGATAATATTACAACTTATATTTCGCAAAAAACAGCACAAATTAATCGTGATGCGAAAATCGCTCAAAGAAAGGAATGCTGAAATGACATATAAAATAAGGACGAAAGCAGCTTTTGCTCTGCTTCTTTGCATAAGTCTGATATTTTCAGGCAGCATAGGAGTTTTTGCAAGGGACGATAAAGAATATGTTATCCTCGGCGGAATGACATTCGGTGTCAGCTTTTATTCCGGGGAGTTGAAGATAAGCGGCTTCGATGAAATAGAAACAGAAGAGGGAGTTTGCTCTCCCGCTCTTGATGCGGGGCTTCTTGAAAACGATATAATTCTTGCAGTTAACGGAAAAAGCGTAAAGGACGCAATGGACGTGACTGCTGAGGTGAAAAAGGCCGCGGGCAGAGAAATGGAATTTGCGATTCTCAGAAGCGGAGAGAAGAAAAGCATAAGGGTGGTCCCCGCTAAAGCTAAGGAGACAGGTGACTATCGCCTTGGCGTATGGCTTGAGGATACCACCGCAGGACTTGGTACTGTTACGTATATGGATCCGGAGAGCAAAAAATTCGGCGGTCTCGGTCACGGGATACTGAAGGGTGAGAGCGGCGAATTAATGTCTGTTTCCCGAGGTGTTGTGTGTGGAGTGGAAATAAAGGAAGTAAACAAGGGCAAGGCAGGTGCGCCGGGCGAGCTTTGCGGAGATTTTCTGCCGGAGAAGATAGGCGTTGTGACAAAGAATACCCAAAGGGGAGTTTTCGGAGTGCTTACAGAGCTACCGAACGGCGCGGAGGAAAAAAAGATAGAGCTTGGCACAAGGGATGACATTCAAAACGGCGGCGCAAGTATTTTCTGCACAGTTGAAGGAGATCAAGTGTGCGAATATGCGGTGGAAATATCCTGCGTTGATACGGGGGATGATACCAACAAGAATTTTGTGATAACGGTAACTGATTCGGCTCTGATCGAAAAGACGGGAGGCATTGTCCGCGGAATGTCCGGCTCACCTGTTGTGCAAAACGGAAAGCTTATCGGCGCAGTCACCCACGTCCTTGTGAACGACCCTTGCAAGGGTTATGGGATATATATAGAGAACATGATGGAAGCGGCAAAGCAGCCGTAGAGGCTTAGGGAAATTACAGTTAGAAAGCAAAGGATCTGCTCTTGCTGTCAAATTACGGTTTTTAGTGGAGAAACGATCGCTTTTTTGAAAAAAGCTCTGCAAAAAGCTTTAAGTATGGGTTTTGCTAAAATCTGCAAGGCAAAAGGCGAGTCAGAGCATCACGATGCTCTGACGTCGGCACCGCAGGTGCCATAACCTAAAAAGATAAAGGTGTACAAAAATGAGCTCGTTCATTTTTGTACACCTTTATCTTTTTAGGGCTTTTTTGCTTTTTCGCAATCTTCACCTTCTAAAGTTCCTTTGGTTCTTTCCTTGAAAGGAAAGAACCAAAGCTTGTCGATAAAGTTATCGACAAGCTGCTTCGGACTGTCGAGAAGGATGCAGATTTCGTTTTTCGGAGCTCGTCGGCGTACAAAGGTACGACAGAGACCCGAAAAACGAAAAGTAAAAAAACCTCCGATCCTTCGGAGGTTTTCTCGGTTAAACCATAAACAGCTACACACACCGCCTTTTCAAACGTAAGAGATGTTACCTGCTCTCTTTAACTTGCCTATAGGGCGGTCTGCGCCTTTTTCGACAGTCTGGGTTCTTTCCTTTCAAGGAAAGAACGGAAAACACCTCTTTTCTCCCATTCAAAACTTGATTTGAAAGCTTTTTTCGTTTGTTTTGAAAACATACGCGTGAGGGGAGCGGAGGATTTTTTCTTTTGATATCATTATCTCGGAAGGCTTGGGGTAGGTCTTCTGAACATAAAAACATAAGAAAGGATGGTTGTATGGAAAAATACACATTTGACACGCGGCTTTGCGGCCGCCAGTTTGAGATCTGCGGTCTCCACAGGGGAGACAGCGGGTTTCGCAATTATGAGTTTTCATTTATTTCGGGCTCGGGAGCTTTTTCCTTGCCCGAGGGGGTGATCGCTACCCTCTTTGCACATTTGCCTTCGGGGGAGACCGTATATGCACCCTGCACGGTTAGGGAAAACAAGGTGATATATTCTCTCAGTGCAGGTGCATCCGACAAAGCCACTATCACGTCCTGTGCCGGCAGGATCGATTGTGAGCTTCGCATCACAGCATCTGACGGCAGTGTGCTCACAAGTCCCGGGTTTTCATTTGTTGTGGAGGATATTCTACAGTGTGATGATGCAGTGGAGCAGCAGAGCGATTTTTCAGCTCTCACAGAGGCTCTTTCCAGAGTACTTTTGGCGGAGACTGGGCTTTCCTCAAAGCAGGATCTGGTCATTGGTGAGCAAGGAAGCCTTGCAGCCTTTGATGAGGACGGAAAGCTTTGCGATTCAGGCGTTAAGCCTGCACAGATCTTTTATCTTATTTTTAAGGACAGTCACGCTACAAGTGCACAAAACATAGAGGCTCTTAAAAGCATCATATCTGTTTATGACAGGGGTGGGACCTTCGCGGTCTTTATCAGATACGATAACGTCTGTCTGCCTGCGGAGTGGATACGGAGCACCTCTGCTAAATGGACTTTCACGGCAAGCTATACCGATGCAGGGGAGATTCTTACCATGGAGTTGAACAGAACATCAGAGACAGTTGAGTATTCAAAGCAGGATATAACGGAGGTGGTGGCCTTTGATGAAACCAGCGCTATTCCTGCATCTCAGGAGGTCATAGCCAAATATGTGGAGAGCCGTATACCTTTGATAGAAAAAAGCGTGCTCTCCCACTTTACCGATGTATCGGAGGTGGCGATGTGAAAAGCTATGCTGTAATGCCGATGGAGCATTGGCAGAGTATTCTTGATGCCTTCAGAAATAAGACTAAGAGGGAAAAGCTCATAAGCTCCGGAGAGCTTTCAGGGCTTATTGAGGCATCCTCTGTTTTGCCCCTTTATCATTCCGTGAGCTGCGGTCAGTTCAAGGTAAGCGAGGAAGATTCTTACGGGGATTTCCCTGTGAGCCACGGCCTTTCGTGTATACCCGATGTCATTATCTGCTATTCGGATTCCGAAAAGCTTGTATCAGGGAAGGTGCGAGGCTTTGTGTACATGAATCTGGGAGAGGAATATGACGAGGAAATAGGTTATTTTCCTTCCTATTCCCGAATTGCCGGCTTCCGTGATACAGCTTCAGGTATCACCTATAGTACAGGCAGTGTTTTGGAAGATACTGACAGGGAGAGCTTCTATGTTCCCAGGGTGGGAAGCAGCCAATACGACACGCTCTGTACATATACATGGATCGCTTTGCGATTTGAGGAGGATGCAGAATGACAGATACGGTCATCGTTGCGGCCATCTCTCTTATAGGCACTCTCGGCGGCACCTTCGGCGGCATACTCACTGCAAGCAGGCTCACAAATTACCGTATAGAGCAGCTTGAAAAAAGAGTAGAGATGCATAATCGGGTAATCGACAGGGTCTATAAGCTTGAGCAGGTGGACGCGGTGGAGCAGGAGGAGATCAAGGTGATAAACCACCGTCTTTCGGATCTTGAAGGCTATCATAAATGAAAAAGGAGGACAAATGAAGGAATTTATCAAAAAAATAGCGCCCAGATTCAAGTCCTGGGCGCTGTGGGTATCATTATTTGCACTTGCGGTCTTTTGCGTAAAGGAATTTCTCGGCATGGATATTTCCGAGACCGTTGACGGATTTATGAACGTGCTTCTGCCCGTTCTCGTTGCCTTTGGTATCGTCAATAATCCGACGGACAGAATGGGGATATGATATGAGCAACTCAGCACTTGCATTAAAGCACATACCTTCTCCCTCTGCAAATCATTGGGGCACTCGAAAGGAGAAGATAACGAAGATAATAATTCATCACGCGGCGGCGGTGGTTTCGGCAGAGAGGCTCGCCCGGCTTTTTACTTCGGAATCGAGGAGGGCCTCCGCTACCTACTGCATCGGAAACGACGGAGAGATCATCCGCTGTCTTGACGAGAGCATTACTCCCGGAACGTCGGGAGGATACGAGACGGACAAGGATGCTGTTACAATAGAGGTTGCAAACTCAAAATCGGGGGGCGACTGGCCGATATCTGACGAGGCTTTGAACTCTCTCATTCTTCTTTGCGCCGATATTGCAAAGAGGAACGGTCTCGGCAAGCTTGAAAAGGGCAAAAGCCTCTGCTGGCATTCAATGTATGAAGCAACGGCTTGCCCCGGGCCTTATCTGCTTTCAAAGATGGACTATATCGCAGCAGAAGCAAACAAAATTAATTATCCGAAGGGAGGGGTAAAGGTGAAGATCAATGGGATCAATAAGGCACGTCTTACCGATGAGCTTATACTGTACACGGATCAGAAGGCGATAAACACGAATATTTGGGGTAGCGAAGTTGCTTTGGATAAGAATTTCACGGTAATAAGCGGACCTGTATACGGAAAAGGAAAAATGGCTATACCTTCGGGCGGCTTCGTTCTTTCCGGTCACGGCAAGGCTTCAAGCTGGATCCTTGAAAATGTGAAGAAGGGCACGAAGATAAGCCTTGATGCAGTGACATAACGGGAAGGCAGCATATAGTCGGTACAAGCCCTTAAGGCTTTTATCAGTCAAGTTTTTGCTTGGATTTCTTTGCCAGTCGGGAATAAAGAGGAAGGGCACAGAGGGGAAAGAGGACTGCGAAAAGCATACCAAGCTTAAGGCCGAGACGGTCGGGGGCGATACCCATGCTTTCGCCAAGGGAGGAAAGGGCAGGGATATTTACCGCAAGGTCGGTAATGATCCCCACGAGCTGGGGGCCGATGGATGCTCCCAGATCTCCTCCTGCCGCCATCATTGCAAATATGAAAACTCCTCCCTCGGGAAAACGCTTTGCCGCTACGATAAGGTTTCCCGGCCAAAGCATTGAAACGCAAAAGCCTGTGAGAGCGCAGGTAACAAGTCCTATTATCGGGATATTGCATATTGCGGCCGCGATGTAGCAAAAAGTTGCACCCACGGCACCGAGAAAAATGATCCGCTCAGGATCCTTTCCGAATCTTGCATAGAGTGTGCGCCCCGTACCCAGTGCAACGGAAAAGAAGGCAACACCGAAAATATCTCCGTACAGCTTTGGTATGCCGAGCGCCTTTTCGAGATAACCTGAGCTCCACTGTGCCATGATGCATTCTGCGGCACCGCCGAGAAAAATGGAGAAAAAGCACAGCCAAAGGGTTGGTTTTTTCAAAAAAGCTATTACCCCCGAAGTTCTTTCGGGGGTTCCCATTTCGGGGATTTCGGTACCGAAATACAAAAAGGCGGATATAACGGGGATCAGCATTAACGCTATAGAAAGAAAATACCAGTTTTCGTTTCCGAATATGAAAAGGAAAAGCGAAGCGAAAACGATAACGAAAACAACACCCCAGGCGTAAATGGAATGCAGGCGGCTCATTTCCTTTTCAGGGTCGGGAGAGGGGATCGCCGCGATAACCGGGGAGATGAGCACCTCGGAAAGACCGCCGGAGGCGGAAAAGACCAAGGTTCCCACCGCAAGTCCGAGATAAGCCTTTTGCGGAAACATAAAAGGGATCGCGGAATACAGGAAAAGGCCGACGGCGGTAAGGATAGGGATGCATTTCACGACTTTCGGAATGTTGAATCTGTGAGAGAAAAAGGAAAAGATAAGGTCGATGCACAGCTGGGTGAAGAAGTTTATAAGAACCAAAAGGCCGAGCAGGGAATAGGAGATGCCGTATAAGGAATGGAAGGTGAGAAACAGCACAGGGGAAAGGTTTGAGACCACAGACATTGAAATGTTTGTGGTATAGCAAGCATATTTCAGTCGGCGAAATTTTGGTTTCATGGTCATCTCCGTTTTTTTGTAATATAACAATTATATATGAGCTGAGAAAAAAAGCAATAAAAAACGAAAAAATAACCGGGATACGCGAAAAATCTCCGAGGGTTAGATTCTCATTGCGGGCCGCCGAAGGCGAGGAAATATATCAGCATTGAAGCGATATCAACTGCTAAGACTATGGCGAGAGCAATGGCTATGATCCTCAGTGCTTTTTTTGCTTTTTGTTTATTTGTATCGGTAAAATATTTCTCTCGTATTATTTCGATTTTGGTTTTCGGCACGGAGGATGGACCCTTATCCAAAATATTGTTTTTCAGAAGATAGTCCATGGAGCAATCAAAAATTTTGCCGATCTCGAGAAGCGTTTGGGTCTCCGGGTATGAGATATCCGATTCCCACTTGCTAACGGCTTGACGGGATACTCCGAGAGCTTCGGCAAGCTCTTCCTGTGTATAATTGCTTTCCTTTCTCAGCCTTGAAAGCTTTTCTCCAAAGGTCATGGCGTTTTTCTCCTTTGCTTATGAGTTTTTATTTTCTTAAATTGTAATGGATCTTTCTTTATAAATCCACCGATTCCTTGTTGCAGAATGTAAATTTTCGGTTGCTTTTTCAGTGATTCATCCAACTGCGAAAGGATGAAGGAGATTGCCCCGAAGAGGATAAAACGTTTTTGGTGGGATATTTGGGATCGTTTTCATTACGGCTTGAGCTCTTTATCACTCATGTTAGCAAAACGAGAACTGTAAAATTTCTTGATATCAGGGGGGGGCTTGGATGTGTAGTATTATTTCTGCTCTTTTTTCTGTGTTGTACGATGGATGCTTATCTGTATGTCAGCAAACATAAGGACGAATGTAAAGCCGACCGTCAACTTATCAGGTACGGCGAAACATTGCCTATGCAGTCAATCGAGACGACCTGTTCTGTTCCGAAATCGGCTCGATAGGCTAATACCCACCCTCGCCAATGGTCTTATCAAAACTTGCTAAAACAAGAGATGCTCTGCCGTAAAAAGCAGAGCATCTCTTAAAATGAAGTGTAGTCAAAGTGTAGTCACTGACGAAAACAGGAACGGGGAAAACCCGTAAAATCAAGGTTTTTCGAGGTTTCAAATCTCTCAACATTTTCCTTTTAGTTTCATCAGTGCAAAAATCTTTATCCTTTTCCTTTCGTCATTCCTTCTGCAATTCAATGCATTTTTAGTGAAGACATCTCCACTTTTGGCAAGGAAATTTCTCGTCCAAACCTTTCTATTTTCCTTTTTTCAATCAAGAAAATAAAGCGAAAACAAAGGCGATTGGCAAGGATTCTTCTTCACGAAAAGAGAAGAAAAAGTGGAAAATATGCTGAAAAATAAAGGTTTTTGGCAAGGATAGGTCTAATCTTGCAAAAGGTTTGTGGTCAAGGTCTCTCTTGCGACAAAAAAGAAGACCTTGGTCATCGTTTCCGATGACACAAGGTCTTCAAAATTACTATATTGCTTGATTCATCCAATTGCGAAAGGATAAAAGAAATTGCCCCGAAGAGGATAAATCATTTTTGCTGAAACACCCGAGGTCATTCCCACTCAAGATTTATAATCTTATCAGCCGTGATTATGGGTATTTTTATTATATATATTCTCAATTTTAGCGGTCAAAAATGGCTTTAATTATTGGCTATCAAAAATATTGGTACGAATTTGGTACGCTTGTTATGGGTGTTTGATACACCTCTTTTGTACCGTACACACTCAATATCCCGCCGTTCACGGCGGTTATATTATACCATAAAGGTTTGCTAACTGCAATACACTTGTTTGCGTTCTGTTGATTTCTTAATAAATAAGTGCTATAATAATAAAAAAGAGCGGAAAGGCTATGTAGCTATGAAGAAAGTTAAACAATTCAAAAAGTGTCCACAATGCGGACGGCTCTATAACGATTTGAATATGCGCTATTGTCTCAATGATAATTACCCGCTGATAGACCACGAAACCAATAATCCGTTGGGTGAACAGTTAAAGGATTTTGACAGACCAATATATAAGCCTACTCTTGATGATTTGAAACGAGAGCAAGCAAAGGAAAGTGTTGACCCTAGCTGTGTTCCCAAGTGCCCTACTTGTGGGTCTGAGAGAGTAAAGAAAATATCTACAATGAAGCGTGCAACACATATGCACTTGTTTGGGTTTTTCAGTAAAACCGCCGTTTCTCAATTTTGTTGTGAGAATTGCGGATACAAATGGTGATGTTAGGATTTGATTATCTTATTGCTGAATACAGATACTATG
>SVQJ01000057.1:2496-9926 GCA_015065395.1 Oscillospiraceae bacterium | reverse complement strand
ACGAACAGCAGCGGAGAATGCGATCTGGCACTCGGTGTTAACGTTGATCTTTGCAACGCCGAGGGAGATAGCCTTCTGGATCATTTCAGCGGGGATACCTGTACCGCCGTGGAGAACGAGAGGCATATCGCCTGTCTTCTGCTGGATAGCGTCAAGAGTCTCAAAGGAGAGACCTGCCCAGTTTTCGGGGTACTTGCCGTGGATGTTACCGATACCTGCAGCAAGCATTGTAACGCCAAGATCAGCGATCATCTTGCACTCGTCGGGATCAGCGCACTCGCCCATGCCGACAACGCCGTCTTCCTCGCCGCCGATGGAACCAACCTCAGCCTCGAGAGAGAGACCCTTCTCCTCGCAAACTGCGATGAGCTCCTTGGTCTTAGCGATGTTCTCCTCGATAGAATAGTGAGAACCGTCGAACATGATGGAAGAGAAGCCTGCATCAATGCACTTGTAGCAGTCCTCATAGGTACCATGGTCGAGGTGGAGAGCAACGGGAACGGTGATGCCCATGCTTTCAACCATAGCGTCAACCATAGCAGCAACGGTCTTGAAGCCACACATATACTTGCCTGCACCTGCGGAAACACCGAGGATAACGGGGCTCTTGAGCTCTTCGGCGGTCTCGAGAACAGCCTTTGTCCACTCAAGGTTGTTGATGTTGAACTGACCAACGGCATATTTGCCTGCTTTTGCTTTTGTAAGCATGTCTTTAGCGTTTACTAACATTTTAATCTCCTTTGTTTTGTGAGAGTTTCAATCATTAGTATTATAAACCCAAAGGGCGGAAAAAATCAAGTACTTTACAACATATTTTTCCATGTTACATAAATTCGGTAATATGTAGATTAATTTAATATCTATTTTGTACCTAATGCGGATTGACTTTGGCAGGGGCAGAGATTATAATTATGTTAGATAATTTTGACCGAAGCAGAGAATAGAGGTAAAAAATGAGAAGAACGAAAATTATTTGTACCATCGGACCGGCAAGTAATAACGAGGAGGTCATGGCAGAAATGCTCAGAGCGGGTATGAACGTTGCCCGTCTCAATTTCTCCCACGGCACTCACGAGGAGCATAAGAAGACCATCGAGCGCTTCCGCCGCGTGCGCGATAAAATGGAGATCAGCGCGGCAGTTATGCTTGATACCAAGGGCCCCGAGATCCGTATCAAGACCTTTGAAAACGGCGGAATCCTGTTGAAGGAGGGCTCATATTTCACCTTCACCACCGAGGATATTATAGGAAACGAGGAGAGGGTTGCCATAACATACTGTGATCTTCCCGCACAGCTTTATCCCGGAGTTCGCATAGTTTTGGATGACGGACGCCTTTCCTGTATCGTAAAGGACACTACTGATAAAGAGATAATATGCCAGGTGGAGATCGGCGGAGAGCTGAGAAACCGCAAGTCGATGAACATCCCCAATTTCCCTATCGAAATGCCATACCTCAGCGAATGTGATAAGGCTGACCTTCTCTTCGGTATTGAAAACAGCGTGGATTACGTTGCCGCTTCCTTCGTAAGAAGCCGTGCAGACGTTATCGCGCTGAGAAAATTCCTTGACTATAACGGAGGCCATGATATTAAGATCATTGCAAAGATCGAGAATATGCAGGGCGTTTCCGATTTTGATAATATTCTTGCCGCGGCAGACGGTATCATGGTAGCAAGAGGCGATATGGGCGTTGAGGTAGCCTTTGAGAAGCTCCCCGGCCTCCAGAAGAGATTTATCCGCGAGTGCTATCAGGCAGGTAAGATCGTTATCACCGCAACCCAGATGCTGGAGTCCATGATCTCCTCAAGAACTCCCACAAGAGCGGAGATATCGGACGTTGCAAATGCGGTATTTGACGGCACCAGCGCGCTGATGCTTTCGGGAGAGACAGCAATGGGTATTGATCCTCCAAACGTAGTAAGAGTAATGGGAAGCATTGCAAAGCAGGCGGAAAATGATGCCATAAGTCTTGATGCTTATGCGAAATACCGCTATACCGTTGACCACGCTGATACCACAAACGCTATCTGCGATGCGGCCTGCACCACAGCCCGCGACCTTAAGGCGCAGGCGATCATAGCGGTGACCCAGTCGGGATATACCGCACGCCTGGTTTCCAAATTCCGCCCAAGCGAGCTTATCATCGGCACCACCCCCTCCAAAAAAACATATCATCAGCTTTCCATGTCATGGGGAGTTGTTCCCGTGCTTGCTTTGGAGCAGGGCGACGCTGAAAAGCTCTTCCGCCACGCTATCGACTGCGCAAAGCAGATAGATGCGGTAAAGCCGGGAGATACGGTAGTTATCACCGGCGGAATTCCTCTTTCCGTGGGCGGCACCACCAATACCTTGAAGGTTGAGGTCGTGGATTCCAGACATTGACGGGAAAGAAAATATATAATCTTCTCTTGAGACCCGACACCCTCGGGTCTCTTTTTTGTAAATCAAAAGAAGATAGATTACGGTTTGATGGAGAGATAAAAGGTGTTTTCTGTTCTTTCGCCGAAAGGAAAGAACCAAAGGAACTTTCTGCTTTGGCGACATCTTTTGCCTTGAAAGATTCAGCTGAACCCATTATTAAAGTTTTTTGCAGAGCTTTTTTTCAAAAAAGCGACCGTTTCTTTTCTGCAAACCGAGATTTCGAGTGCGAGAAGGATAGCTGTTGCAACAAAAAAATCACGGCAGAGCCGTGATTTTTTTGCTTTTATGTTTGCTTTTCTCAGAACATTCTCTTCTGCTTGCCCCAAAGAACAACGTTTACAGCAATGGTTGCAACGATAACGATCATATACATCCATGCCCAGAAGGAAAGGCCGGAATCGCCCCAATTATCGTTGAATGCGAGAACGAAGATGAAGATGAAGTTAAGGATCGCGTATCCTGCCTGAAGAAGGGGGATCCAGGAGGGCTTTGCTACCTGGTTCTTCCAGATGGGGAGGATTGCCATAACGGTACCTACAAGGCCGAGAGCAATAGCGATGATGTAGAAGAAGAGGAGACCTTCGATCTCAAGTCCTTCAGCGTAGTCCTCGGTAAAGCAGGTGGACATAGCTGTATACATCTTAGAATCACCCTCACCGACAACGATAGTGGGCATGAACCAGAACATGAGGTTCACAAGTGCGAGAACTGCGGAGAGTACCCACGCTACGGTGAACTGCTTATTATTGAAGGGAGAATTGAGAAGATTAGGCTGGGCAGCATAATTAGGCTGGGGTGCATACTGCTGCTGGGGAGCCTGCTGCTGATACTGAGGCTGTGCCTGCTGTGCGCCGCCCTGAGCAGCTCCGCAAGCATTGCAGAAGGGAGCATTATCTGCTATCTGATTGCCGCAATTTTTACAAAACATTTATTTTTCCTCCTTGATTAAAACTTTTTGTTCTGCTTTGCCCAGATGAGAAGGTTAACTGCGATGGCAGCAAGAGAAACGAGAAGGAAGATCCAGCCGCCGAAGGTGAGAGCCTTTTCAAGATTATCATTCATCTGCTCAACATACTGCTTTACAGCTTCCTTTGTGGCATGATCACCCATCTGATCCTTTACCCATCCCTTGGAAATGCCCTTTGCAGCTATGATGATGGTCCAGATAAAGTTGTAAAGAGCGATACCTGCGTTTGCGAGGGGGTACCATGTGGGCTTTGTTACCTGCTTCAGGTAAACGGGAAGAAGGGCAAGAACAACACCTGCAAGGCAAGCGATGATAGCGAGAATGAAGAAGAACATTACATCGTGGAGTCCGAAAAATTCAACATTCTCGTCAAACATTTGGGACATACGGGTGGAACCGTTTGCTCCGAAACCGCTCGCTTCAATCTTGATGCAAGGCATGAACCAGAAAAGAAGGCTCATGAAAGAGAGCACTGCGGAAAGAACGTAGCATACAGTATAGTTCTTTGCGTTGAAGGGGGACTTGAGAAGGTTGGGCTTAGCACCGTAGTTGGGCTGGGGTGCATACTGGGGCTGTGCATACTGCTGGTACTGGGGCTGTGCCTGCTGTGCAGGTCTCTGCGCTGCTCCGCAAGCATTGCAGAATGCTTCGTTATCGGCAATCTGATTGCCGCAATTCTTACAAAACATTGATTTTCTCCTTTTTTGAATTTGATTTATCCCTATTAATTAAAATGCTTATTGAGCATTCTATCGAGGGCAGGAATGATGATGGTCTTCTGACCGAGGGACTTTACTGCAAGCGCAATAAAGAAGATGTACTTAGCAAAGTTTACAACATTGCTGAGAAGCACGGGGATCTTTGATTCGATCATATAAACAGCATCGCCTTCAAGGGGCTTGTTGAAGAGGCTCATAAGGTTGCGAATGATCTCCATGAAATCGGGGATGAAGCCGATGAACACGGAAATGAGAGCAAAAATGAACATCAGAACAGCCGCTTTTACAGCGGTTCTCTTGAGCCAGATATTTTCTTCGAAAAGAAGAACGTAGCCAAGAAGAACAAATGTGCCGATATAACCCATACCGGATCCGAAAAGGCAAACGAGGCAAACAGCAGCACCGAGAAGGCCTGCACTAACGCCAAGCTTTGTTTTTCCCATAATAAAATCTCCTTTCAAAATATGTATTTTTTAATATAAAATATCATTCTTGTTTGGTTCCGCATTTGGTACAGAACAATGCAGTGTGGGAGATCTCCGCCGCGCAATGATTGCATCTGCGAACTATCTCCACAGTAGTAATGTTGTTGTCATTCTGAACGGGAGCTGCAGCGGGCGCCTGAGGCTTTTGCGCCGTTGCGTAGTGAGAAGGCTCGGGAGCATATTGAGGCTGAGCCGCTTGAGGCGCAAAGTGAGAAGGCTCGGGAGCATATTGAGGCTGAGCCGCTTGAGGCGCAAAGCGAGGAGGCTCGGGAGCATACTGATACTGAGGCTGCACCGATTGCGGTGCAAAGCGTGGGGGCTCGGGAGCGTACATAGGATTCGCATTATATTGAGGATAACCGGGCGCAGGAGGCACAGGAGTATTCCTTTCGCCGTTTACTCCGGTTCCGCAGGTGGTGCAGAACTGAGAGCCCTCGCTCATGGGGGCACCGCAATATGTGCAGAAGCTCTGCCGTTGCTTTATTATCTGGGCTCCGCAGGAATTGCAGAAGGCGGAGAATGCGGATACCTGAGAACCGCAGGAGGGGCATAAAACAATGCCCTGTGCCGCCATCATCTGATTTTGCAGAGCTTCAAGGCGCTCTTCAAGATCTGTAAGCCGGAGGATCTGTGCCCTGAAGGGGCTTTCCTGATCCTCTTTGTGGGAAAGAGCGTATGCCTTTCCGATCTCGGTGTGGATATCGGTTATGCTTCTCTGTGCTTCGTCAATGAGAAAACGGAGTCTGTTAACGTCGTACATGATCTTTGTATAAAGGTAATATCAGCACCTTTTTCCCTTTCCAAGACTGAGGGCGAACGCCCATAAACACTTAGCTAATTATATCAAACAATAATATTTGCGTCAATAGATTTGGTCAAAAAATAACCGTTATCAAGTCACTTTTTGAAGCAAAATATCATTTTTTGGAAAAAACTTTCAAGAGATTTTGCGTCTATTGAAAAAAGCGTTTTTGTGTGCTACAATGATAAAAAATATGAAGGCGAGGTCGATAATATGAAATATATGATAGCATCGGATATCCACGGAAGCGCATTTTTTGCCCGCAAGCTTCTGGAGGCTTTTGAGCGCGAGGGCGCGGAGAAGCTCATCCTTCTCGGTGACATCCTTTATCACGGGCCGAGAAACGACCTGCCAAAGGGATATGCCCCCAAGGAAGTGATAGATATGCTGAACCATATCGCCGACCGTATCCTTTGCGTTCGCGGAAATTGCGATACTGAGGTTGATCAGATGGTGCTTTCCTTTCCCGTTCTTGCGGATTATGCCCTTTTCGTTCTGAACGGGCACAGCATTTTTGCAACCCATGGGCACGAGTATAATGAGACAAGTCTTCCTCCTATCACGAGGGGGGATATTCTCCTTTGCGGCCACACCCATGTGCCCAAATGCGTAAAGCATGAAAAATATACCTATATGAATCCCGGATCCGTTTCCATTCCGAAGGAGGATTCGCCCAATTCCTATATGATCCTGGAAGAGGACGGAGCCTTTTTGTGGAAGGATCTTGATTCTTCTGTATACATGGAGTGCAGGGACTAAAGGTGCTGTCAGGCGTCGGCCCTGCGTTTAAGGATATCGGGAAGCTGAGTAAGAATGATGGCGCAGAACATGAGAGCGCAGCCTATCCACTCCCTTGCGGTAGGAAGGGAAGGGGCACCCATAGCGGCGGTGAATACGATGGTGCCGAGAACGGCAAAAAGGGATTCCAGGCTCATAAGAATGGAGGCCACGGTGGGATCCGTTCTTTGCTGACCCAGGATCTGAAGTGTGTATGCTACTCCGCTTGAAAGGATGCCTGCATAAGCAACGCTCACCCAGCCGCTGAGAATGCTGCTCAGTGAGGGAGATTCGAAAATAAGCATTCCGATGCCGGATATGACCGCTGAAGTGAAAAACTGTATCGTGGAGATCGCCACGCCGTTAAGCTTTATCGCAAGATTGTCTATGGTTATTATGTGAAGGGCGAAAACAACGGCACAGCAGAGGGTGACCATATCGCAGGGGAGAACGGAGAAGTCTCCCTGTATGCAGAGAAAATATAAGCCGAAAACCGCAATGGCAACCGCTGCCCAAACTGTGGGATGCACTCTCTTTTTGAGAAAAAGGCCGAAAATGGGCACGAGAACTATGTAAAGAGCGGTGATAAAGCCTGCCTTGTCGCTTTCCGTTCCCAAAGCAATGCCGTATTGCTGCAAAAGCGCGGCAACGGTGAGGACGATACCGCAGAGAACGCCCACGAGAAAAGTCTTCTTTTTTTCTTCCCTCGACGGCGGGGTGTACAGCTTGTGCTTTTTTTTGAAGGACGTGGAGAGGGCGATTATGGGGAGGAGAAACAGGCCTCCCAAAATGCTCCTCAGCGCCTGATAGGTGAGAGGGCCCATGTGGTCCATTCCCTCGCTCTGGGCAACAAAGGTGGTGCCCCAAAGAAGCGCGGCAACGAGAAGCATGGCGTTTCCGATCAAACGGGATCTTTTCATCTCTTGGAACCTTTCGAATTTCAATATATCTTGTATTATACCATTTCAAATGAAAAAAGAAAGACCTGTAAAGTATTTTTCTGAAAAATGTTATTCGGAGCCTTAAAGGTGTTGCCGAAATAATAAATGTTGTCCGCTCTGTCTTCGCCCTGCGCGTTGACAGAGCGGACACAAAAACTTAAAATCAGGCATATCTTCACGTCCTCGGAGGGGGAAGGACAGACTTAGGTCTTCGCGTAAGCGAAGACAGAGCGGACACGAAAACTTAAAATCAGGCATATCTTCACGTCCTCGGAGGGGGAAGGACAGACTTAGGTCTTCGCGTAAGCGAAGACAG
>SVQJ01000057.1:1528-2486 GCA_015065395.1 Oscillospiraceae bacterium | reverse complement strand
AAAACTTAAAATCAGGCATATCTTCACGTCCTCGGAGGGGGAAGGACAGACTTAGGTCTTCGCGTAAGCGAAGACAGAGCGGACACGAAAACTTAAAATCAGGCATATCTTCACGTCCGCGAGGGGAAGGCTTTTATCTTGCAAATTTATGCAGAGCCCTTATGTAAAGTTTTTTGCCGAGCTTTTTTCAAAAAAGCGACCGTTTTTCCCAAATAAACCGAAATTTGCCATTTTCTTAGCTATAGGGGATAATATGAACTGCTTTTGCGGTACGGATTGACAAAAGGCAGATTATTGTTTATTATAAATCAGTAAAAAAACAGCGTTTTGCTTTACGAAAACGCTGTTCATTTCTTCCAACGGATGCCCCGCTCCCTTTTTGCCTTGAAAAACTCACGGAGCAGGAGAGAGCATTCCTCCTCCATAACTCCGAAAACAAGCTCCGGATGGTGGTTCACAGCCAGAGCATTCACGTCGCAAAGGCTTCCGAAGGCACCTGACTTCGGGTCGCGGGCTCCGATTATAACGGTGGGAACGCGGGAGTTGATTATCGCTCCGGCGCACATGATGCAGGGCTCAAGGGTGACGAAAAGCTCACATCCCACAAGCCGCCAGCCGCCAAGGGCTTTGGAAGCACGGCGTATAGCCTCGCATTCTGCGTGATAAGTGGCATCCTTTTCGGTCTCTCTGCCGTTTCCTGCGGCGGCGATGATCTTTCCGTCGCGCACTACCACTGCCCCAACGGGCACCTCGTCCAGAAGAGCGCATTTCTTTGCTTGTTCAATGGCGACGGACATAAAATATTTATCTCTTTCAATATCTCTCAAAACGCACCCTCCTTTTTTATCAGTATAAACCAAAATTCAAGGGGTGTCAAGAAAAGGACTGAAAACAATGAAATTTGACGGTGTTATCTTTGATCTGGACGGAACGCTCTTGGATACGCTCCGTGATCTTT
>SVQJ01000057.1:0-1518 GCA_015065395.1 Oscillospiraceae bacterium | reverse complement strand
CGCAGCTTTGTGGGAAATGGGATAGGAAACCTGGTAGCCCGTTCCCTTCCCGAAAACACGGACGCGAAGACGTTTGAAAAAGTGCTCTCCGTCTTCAAGGAGCATTACGCTAAAAACTCAAGAAACAAGACCGCCCCCTATCCGGGGATCGCAGAGCTTCTTGAAGACCTGAAAAGGGAAGGAGTAAAGACTGCGGTGGTCTCCAATAAAGCGGATTTCGCGGTGCAGACCTTGGTAGATGATTTCTTTCCGGGACTTGTCACCGTTGCTATAGGAGAGCTTTCCGGCGTTGCCAGAAAGCCCGATCCTGCCACCACCCTTCTCGCGATGGAAAAAATGGGAACCTGTAACGTTGTGTATGTGGGAGATTCCGAGGTAGATGTGGAGACCGCGAAAAACGCAAATATAAGCGGTATTTTTGTGGATTGGGGCTTTCGCAGCGAAAAGCAGCTGAGAGAGAGCGGCGCGGAGACCGTGGTCCACAGTGCAAAAGAGCTTTATGAAAGGTTAGTATGATATGCATATTCCAAAATCTACAACCGCCGAAATTGATGTTCTCACCTTCGAGGATGCGCTGAAGCCCTCGAATAACGAAAGCTATGACAGAGCCCGCTGGCTCTACGTTCCGGACTTCTATTCAGAGTACCGATACATTTTAGGCACACGCGGAAAAAAGCCTCTGATATGCATAGGGATCAACCCATCCACAGCGGAGCCGGACAATTTGGATAATACTTTGAAAAGCGCCGAAAGGATCGCCCTTCATAACGGATATGACAGCTTCATAATGTTCAATGTGTACGCCCAGAGAGCAACGGATCCGGATGATATGGAAAGAGAATTTAATCCGATGATGCACAGGGAAAACATGAAAGCCTTTGAATACATACTTTCCATAAGCGAAGAAAAGCCTGCAGTGTGGGCGGCATGGGGGACCATAATCGAGAAGAGGGGGTATCTTCGGGATTGCGTTCTTTCAATGATAGAGATCGGAGAAAGATACGGCGCTGAGTGGTTCACGGCAGGAAAAAGAAGCAAGGCCAAGGGACACCCTCACCACCCTTTGTATCTGAAAAAGGACAGCGGCCTTGATCCCTTTGACGTTTTCGGCTATTGCCAAAGCCTGTAAGGAAATTGACGGCCGCATAGAATAACGATCCCGGTGCTCGGAAAACAAAAAAGCCCACCTTTTATTTAGTTATGTCATAAACCTCAGAGCATTTCAATGATGCATCGCCTAATGGCGAAATGATGCATTTGCTTAGCAAATATGATGTTACGCCACTTCGTGCCGTAATGATGCGATGTTTGCACAATGTGCCGCAAGGCACACATCATTCGCGCAGCGAACATCATCAGGCAAAGCCGCCATCATTTGCCGAAGGCAAACATCACTCAAAAAAGCCACTTTTGTCTGGTAGACAAAAGTGGCTTTTTTTGTTGCGAAAGAGCAGTATAACGGTGCGAAAACGGGGCAAAGAAAAGTGAAAAGGTGCGTGATCATACTTGCTCTACATA
>SVQJ01000056.1 GCA_015065395.1 Oscillospiraceae bacterium | reverse complement strand
ATGTAAGAGATGTTACTTGCTCTCTTTAACTTGCCTATAGGGCGGTCTGCGCCTTTTTCGACAGTCTGAAAGGAGCCGAGAAATCGGCTCCTTTCAAACTGGTTTTTATTAATACATACCGCCCATGCCACCCATACCGCCGGCAGGAGCAGCTACCTCGGGCTCAGGCTGATTAACAACGAGAGCCTCGGTTGTGAGAACGGTTGCAGCAACGCTTGCCGCATTCTGGAGAGCAGAGCGTGTTACCTTTGCAGGGTCCACGATACCTGCCTCGATCATATCGCAATAGGTCTCGTTATAAGCATCGAAGCCATAGCCAACCTTTTCAGCAGCCTTGATGTTGTTAACAACGACGCTGCCCTCAAAGCCTGCATTCTCTGCGATCTGGCGAACGGGAGCCTCAAGTGCACGGAGCACGATCTGAACGCCGGTCTTTTCATCGCCCTCAACGTTAGCAAGAAGCTTTTCGACCTCTGCGACAACGTTGATATATGCGGTACCGCCGCCTGCAACGATACCCTCTTCAACAGCCGCGCGGGTTGCATTGAGTGCATCCTCGATGCGGAGCTTCTTTTCCTTCATCTCGGTCTCGGTTGCCGCACCTACCTTAATGACCGCAACACCGCCTGCGAGCTTAGCAAGTCTCTCCTGGAGCTTCTCGCGGTCGAAATCAGAGGTTGTTGTCTCAATAGCAGCCTTGATCTGTGATACGCGGTTACGGATCTCATCATTATCGCCTGCGCCGTCAACGATGATAGTATTATCCTTATTGATCTTAACCTGTCTTGCCATACCAAGCTGATCGAGAGTTGTATCCTTAAGCTCAAGACCAAGCTCAGAGGAGATCACCTCGCCGCCTGTGAGGATAGCGATATCGCGGAGCATTTCCTTTCTTCTGTCGCCGAAGCCGGGAGCCTTTACCGCAACGCAGGTGAATGTGCCGCGAAGCTTATTGAGAACGAGAGTTGTGAGAGCCTCACCCTCAACATCCTCAGCAATGATAACCAGCTTTCTGCCGCTCTGAACAAGCTGCTCGAGAAGGGGAAGGATCTCCTGGATATTGGAGATCTTCTTATCTGTGATAAGGATGAGAGCATCATCAATAACTGCTTCCATCTTTTCTGTATCGGTTGCCATATAGGGAGAGAGATAGCCGCGGTCGAACTGCATACCCTCAACCACCTCACAGTAGGTCTCAGCGCTCTTGGATTCCTCAACGGTGATAACTCCGTCTGCGCTCACTCTTTCCATTGCATCAGCGATGAGAGTACCGATAACCTCATCTCCTGCGGAAATGGTACCAACGCGTGCGATATCGCCTGTGCCGTTTACCTTCTTGGAATTCTTAATGAGAGCATCAACAGCGCGGTCCACTGCCTTCTGGATACCCTTGCGGATGATAATGGGGTTTGCGCCCGCCGCAACGTTCTTCATGCCCTCGTGAATAAGAGCCTGTGCAAGAAGGGTTGCAGTGGTCGTACCGTCACCTGCGGCATCATTTGTTTTTGTTGCAACCTCGCGAACGAGCTGTGCACCCATGTTCTCTGCTGCGTTCTCAAGCTCGATCTCCTTTGCGATGGTAACACCGTCATTAGTGATCAGGGGCGCACCGAACTTCTTATCGAGAACAACGTTACGACCCTTGGGGCCCATGGTGATCTTTACTGTGTTTGCAAGTTTATCAACACCTGCAAGAAGTGTGTTTCTGGCTTCAACGCCGTAAATAATATCTTTAGCCATTGTTAATTACCTTCTTTCCTTTGATTACTCAACGATTGCAAGAATATCGGACTGACGAACGATATTATACTCTGTTCCGTCGCACTTTACTTTAGTGCCGGAGTAATTGGAAGTGATAACCTTATCGCCTTCCTTAACAAGCATGATAACTTCTTTCCCGTCAACATTACCGCCGGGGCCTACAGCAACAACAAGGGCAACCTGGGGCTTTTCCTGAGCGGCACCGGGAAGAACGATGCCGGATTTTGTGGTTTCTTCCGCCTCAACCGCTTTAAGTACAACGCGGTCTGCAAGGGGCTTGAGAGTCATAATGTACCTCCTGTATTTGAGTGCATTTTGCACTGTCTTTTGAATTTTTGTCGTTAGCACTCGAAAGAGCCAAGTGCTAAAGCGTGATTATATTGTATCACCGCAAAAGAAAAAATCAACCCCTTTTCCCATACTTTAACATTTAATTCACAATTTACTTTTTCACATCCTCCCCTGAGAGTGCTAAAAGTTATTTCACAAAAACTTTTAAGAAAGTCACAGAACAAAAAAAGAGAGCGCAGAAATAAACAAGCTCATTTTTGCACTCTCTTTTCTTTCGAGGGGCTTTTGCCCCCTTAGCTATCTTTGCTCTTTGAAGTTTTTTGGTTCTTTCCCTTCAAGGAAAGAACCAAAAAAGCTCCTTTATATCTATCAGGAATTTCTTGCAAACTGCTGGGCAGCCCCCGCCGCCTCTGCACTTCTCTCCTCCATTACGCAAATATCACGCATGAATTTTGTGATAAGGTCGATCTGGGAGGGCTTGCACTCACGGAGCCATGCCGCTCTGTAATCAACGAGCCATGCTTCCACATCCTCAAGGATAGCGTTGCCGTCCTGATAATCGGAATGGTTCTTTAAGCGAAGATGAACGCGGTTCATTATCTGAATAGCACGGCAGGAGAGGATAAGATCAACGTATCTCGTATCGTCCTCGGAGATACCCTTAAGAGTTTCGATAACGCCGTCAAGCTTTGCAATGTGGGCAATAGCCTTATCGGTATCACATTCAAGCTCTGTTTTTCTACCCTCAACGGTGTTTGCACTGTACCAATACATGAAGAGCATCCAATCACAGGTACGCTCACAACGGCCCATTGTACGGATAATATCAATAACGTTCACATCATCGGAATCATAAAGAAGAGAGCTTGCCGCCTTTTCAAATTCGGGTGTCAGAACGCCGTCTGCATTCCAACCCTTCTCAGCGCCGATGACCATGCCGTAAAGATTGCAGTTCCAGGGCGCGATATGACCGAAATCACCCCAGTTTGTATTAAGTATACCGAGAGCGCCGTGCTTTGTTCCGTAATCAACAAGCTTTGTGATATTGCCCTCGCAACGGTCTATCTCCTCGATAAAGCGGTTCCAGCTTGATGTGCCGGGACAAACGATCTGCTTCATTCCCGCCTTGGCAAGGGTCTCAACCTTTGTTTCATCGGGGTTCTTCTCGTATGTCCAGTTAAGCATGATGGTGTCCTCGGGAATCTCGGAAAGCTTCTCGGGATGATTGAGAGCGATATCGCCCCACATCATAACTGTCTTGCCGCGGCTCTTTACATGATCTATGATCTTCTTAAGGAACTTAAAGTATTCCTCGCCCTCGTCCTTGCCCTTGTTCTTGCCCTGACAAAGGTCAAAGGTCTCATCGCAGCAGATATTGAATTTATTTGAACGGAAGAGGGGGATAAACTGGTCTATCATGCTTCCCACTACCTTGATGGACTCATCGTTGGATACATCGATAGTATGATGAGCCATCTTCTCCATCCAGTACACCTGCCAGGGATGCCAATCCTCATACTCGCAAAGATGCTTCCATCTGTCGCTCTGGAGGAGATTGTAAAGATGGCCGAAGGTTGCAAGAGAAGGAACCAGCTCGATAAAGTTATCGTAGCAATAATCGTCAAGAGCGATGATCTCATCTGCATTGAGAACGTTCTCAGGGGTCATGATGCCCTCATATTCAACAAAGCTGAACGCATCCTCAACATAAAGCTGGAGGGCGTTTATCTTGTAATAAGCAAGCTCATCTGTGATTCTGTAAAGAAGATCAAGCGTGGGAACGCGGCCTCTTGTTACGTCGTGATAAAATCCGCGCTCTGAAAAATCAGGCTCATCCTCGATATGGCAATAAGGAAGGCTATCGCCGTACTCATGAATGATCTGACGAAGAGTCTGCATAGCATAATATGCTCCCGCAGCACCGTTTCCGTTGATACAAATACCGCATTCGCCGCATATATCGAGCGTATAGCCTTCGCCCTCGGGGCCGTGAGAGATATGAACCGCAAGTCCGTCGCTTTCGGCAACTGTAAGCTTGACAGCGCTTCCCGTAAGCTCTTCCATCTCGTCCTTAAGCTTCGCCGCAAATTTGGAGATACGCTGATCGCTTCCAAGCTTTACGGAGATCTCGCTGACAGACGCCAGGGAAAGAAAGCCCTCTTTTTCTTCAACAAGTCTGGGGGTAGGAATAATTTTCATAAAAATGCCCTTTCCTTTATGGAAATTTATAGAATTCAATCCACTTCTTCAATTATATAATATCCGAAAGCCCTTTGCAAGGTGCTTTCGGATATTTAGAAAGTGTTTTTTATTAATTGCCCGCGAAAACCAAGCTGATCTCCTTCAGATTGTACATGAAATCTGCATTGTATTCTGTGGGATATTTTTTGATAAGCGAATTCACATCCTCGGAGTATTGCATATTCTCGAGAGTATCTCTCACCTCTCTGATCCAGGAGGTTTCGCCGTCCTCAAGCATATAAATAATATAAGCACCCTCCGAGGTATCAATAACACCGCAGTCTCCCGTTTTTCTGTTGTTATCGAATATCCAATCGCTCAAAACGCTTGCATAATCGCCACGGTTTATATCCTCACTGGTTCCGCCCTGGTTTTCCGAAATAAGCGTATCGAAGTTTGCCTCCGAAGGATCGCTGAGCCATTTATCGTAAACAGCCTCCGCCTTTTCCTTGGCAGCGCCCTTTTCCTCTTCCTGCGCAAAGTAGATATACTTCACGTTTCTGAGAGGCTGCTCATCCCTGTAAAGCACCTCGCTGTCCGCGTTATTGTTAGGAGCAGGGAGCACCATGGTTACCGTAACGTTTCCGGAGCTTTCGGTTTTGGTATGGATATCGTAGGGCTTACGTCCATCCTCAGCCACCCACTTGGAAAGAGCCGCTGTCGAGACATAATCCGCACGTCTCACATATTTTCTCTGTATCTGCTCTTCGATATATTGGGAAAAGGTTTCATAATCTCCGAGGAAATTGCTCTTGGTTACGGATTCACGCATTGCGCTGACAAAGCTTTCCTCATCTGTTGCCGCCGCAAGGAGCTTGGAATCCTCCTTGGAAACGGTTATCTTTATGCAATCAAAATGAAGATATGCAAATCTGTTTTCCTCATAATACTTCAGGCATTCCTCATCGGTGAAATTGTAGCCGTCCCACAGATACTCATAATATGCATTTCCAAGATATCTCAGCTCATTTGCACGGCGCATGGTATCGACCGTAACGCCGAAGCCATATATCAGCTCTATGTACTCGTCAAGGCTCATTCCGTCCTTTTTGGCAAGCTTCTCATATTCACTGAGCTGGGCTTCATATTCCTGCATATCCTCGTCGGAAACAGAAAGGCCCGCCGCCTTTGCCGCATCGGCAAGAGCGATCATTTCTCTCAGATTATTGTATACGAGAAGAGTTATATACTCATGCCATGTGTATGTTTCGCTGTATGTCTGAGAAGCAAGGCTCTGGGTGGGATCAAGTCCCATTGAGGAAAGGCTTGCACCGTAATCCTCAATAAAGGAACGATAATATGAATTGAAATAATATACATACATATCCTCGGTGATGGCGGTAGAATCAGACCACGCAACGGGATTTGTTTTAGAAGGTGCTTTAGCATCTCCTTTTGACGAACCGTTTTCCTCGGAGCTCTCACCTTTGGAGCCCTCGGGACTATTCTCAAGCTTTCTGCAAGCAGAAAGAGAGAAAACGAAGGATATGCAAAGCAATAAAGCAATAATTTTTTTCATAAAATCCTCAAGTTATACGTTTTTTACCAAAAGGCGAGGATGCAAAAACATCCTCGCCGCGGTCATATTAACTTATCAGCGTGCCAGGGAAATAGCCTCAACGAGATCAAGACCTGCCTGAGACTTCTTGATCTTGTGAGTCTTTTCAAGCTTTTCGTACTCTTCGTTGTACTTCTCGTTCATGAGAGCGTTATCAACATCATACTCCCACTTTTCATACTCGCCGACACCTGCATAATATACGATGTAGCTGCCCTTGCCCTCAACGGTGATAACAGCATGATCATTTGCCTTTCTGTCAGCGGAGAAGATCCACTCATCCACCTCGTCAATATTGAGATATCCGCCATTTTCGCTGTGATAGCCGGCATTTGCCTCAGCGAGAGACTCCATGTTCTCCTCAGTTGCCTTTTCCTTCAGCTCCTCGTAAGCCTTAGCTGCTGCCTTGTTAGCGTCAGCCTCGCTCTTGTTGTAGCTTTCTGCAAGGAAGGGAATGTAATAGTAGTTCTGGAGCATATAGTTATCTCTGTACATGTGTGCATGGCCTATGCTGTCGTTCTGCGCAGGAAGGAGCATGTATACGGTGTACTGGAGCTTATCCTTGTTCTTAACGGTATATGTAATCTTCTCGTTCTTTTCTGCAAAGAGGAACTTATTAAGATCGTTTTCTGCGTTCTTTGTGGCGCCCTCGGTGAGGCACTTATCGAGAAGAGCCTGGATATCAACTTCCTTGCCCTTATCATCAACGTAAACTACCTTTTCCTCAGCATCAGCCTTTTCATCGGTATCAGCCTTTTCATCTGCAGCCGCATCGTCAGCGTCTGCTGCTTCATCAGTATCAGCTTCAGCCTTATCCTCAGCCTTATCAGCCTCGTCGTCCTTCTTCTCATCTTCCTTAACCTTGTACTTTACGGTTGTGAGATAGTTTTCAACGTAAGCCTCGAATGCATCAGCATCAGCGGTTGCAGCCAGCTCCTCTGCATACTTTTCAAGAACAGCAGCCTGAGCCTCGTTCTTTTCCTTAACAGCGTTCTTCTCGTCCTCTGTAGCGTCCTTTGCGGCCTCTTCTACAGTGCCTTCAAAGGTGAAGCTGAGATAATCGACCTTGCGGAAGGAATCGGGGTTCTCATCAAAATATTCAGCCCACTGCTCCTCTGTGAACTCATAGCTGTCGCTCATGTGCTCGGAATAATGAGAAGCAAGATCGGACATCTCCATGCACTTGCGTACAACATCCTCGGTAACGCCGTTACCGAACATAGCCTGGAAGTAATCGTCTACAGACTTAAAGCCGCCCTGCTTTGCATAGCTCTTATACATTTTGATGGTATCATCGATGGTGCCGTGCTCGTGACCGTCATGGCCGGCATCATCTGCCTTAAAGCCTGCATCCTTTGCAGCCTCGCAGAGAACGAGCATCTGATGGACCTGAGAGAAGGTATAATCCATGAAATAGTCAAACATGGTTTCTGTTTCGGTGTACTTCTGCTGATCCAGGGGCTTGGATGTATCGATGCCCAGATAGCTTGAAAGCTGCATATAGTTTGAATTAAAAAAATAATTCATCATAGCAGTTGAAACAGTGTAGTTTTCGCTCTTGACAGCGATCTGCTTTCTGTAAGTATAGCCGCTCGCCTTGAATGCATCAAGGAAAAGAACGCCTGCAATGATCACAACAGCCAAAGCACATGAAATCACGATCAGAATGCTTTTGGTCTTGCCGGACTTCTGAGTTGTTTTGCTCATTATAAATGAACCGCCTTTCATTATATAAAAATTATTAACAATAAAATCGGTGCAAACAGCACCGGACAAGCTATTATATCACATGATTTTTGATTTTTCCACTATAACTCAATATTTTTTGTAAAAAAACATTAAATATTTTTAACTTTTTATAAAAAGCTCCAAAAAAAAGGAAAAATGCACCTTGAAAATAAGTGTAAGTAATGAAATATCAAAAAAATATTTTATTTTTTACATTTCGCTTGACAAACAGCGCAAATTATGGTAACATATTGAGGCTCGAAAGAGTGTGCGCCCTTAGCTCAGCGGATAGAGTGCCCGGCTACGAACCGGTAGGTCGCAGGTTCGAATCCTGCAGGGCGCGCCAGAAAAGCCCCCGCATTTGTCTACGACAAATGCGGGGGCTTTTCAACTAAATCCGTCCTTGCGGACGGGATAAATCCCACTTTCGTGGGGTGAAATCACTTCGTGATGAAATCCGACTTCGTCGGGAGGAAGACGGATTTAATTTCATCTGCGAAGCAGATTTCATCCGAGCGGAGTGAGGATTTCATCGCGCTCGCGCGATTTCATTGAAAAGTTTGCAAATGTGTGGTACACTCGGAGTAAATGAGGTGATAGTATGGCTGAAAACAAACTTACTGATATGTCAACAGAATTTGCGATTCAAATCTTAAAACTGACAGAAAACATAAAAGGACTTTATTCTCTGTCAAATCAGCTTGAACGAAGCGGAACGAGTATTGGAGCAAATATCCGTGAGGCGAAATACGCTCACAGCCGCCCTGATTTTATTGCCAAGCTGCAGATTGCATTAAAGGAATGCTATGAAACAGAATATTGGATTGAAATAGCACAAAAAGCGGATATTATCTCTGATGAAATTGCTAAAACCGTATTGCATGATTGCGGTTCAATTCGCAGAATGCTCATCTCCTCCATCAACACTGCAAAGGAAAATATAAAATGATTTATCGCTTGATAAAGGATCTCGATGACGAAGATATACCAACCATACTTTCGGTTTATAGGCAACCATCGATTTCTCGGTTTATTAGTATTGATGAAGAAAACTATTGGAAATACATAACGAGCACCGATAACGTCTATTTTTATAAAATTTATAAAGATGACATTTTGCTCGCCACCATACATCTCGAATTGGTTGATTGTGTTTTGTATATGTCTGTGGTTGTTTTTCCAGAATATCAAAAGCAAGGAATTGCAACAACCATATTAAAGGATATCCAAACAAGAAAAATCGGACTTGATTTTGATAAAATTCAAGTTTCTATTGATGAGAAAAACATCGCCTCACTTAAATTATTTGAAAGTGTTGGGTTTATATGTGTAAACAAAGACGAAGGGCTTTTAGAATACGAGTATAGGAAAAATTAGGTTACACTACTTTTACTTACTTTTACCTCAATTCTGCTCCGTTTGGTTACTCTTTCG
Source organism: Oscillospiraceae bacterium (assembly GCA_015065395.1). Classification (GTDB taxonomy): domain Bacteria; phylum Bacillota; class Clostridia; order Oscillospirales; family CAG-272; genus Avispirillum. The sequence goes on along the minus strand of SVQJ01000056.1, from coordinate 1,153 downwards.
CAGAAAAGCCCCCGCATTTGTCTACGACAAATGCGGGGGCTTTTCAATGAAATTTGCCCTTGGGGGCAAGTGAAATAACTACGCTATGAAATATTTGCTTCGCAAATGTGAAATATTCGCTTTGCGAATATGGGCAAATTTTATTTCATATTGCGTAGCAATATTTCTTTAAATATTCTCCGCTATCCTTCTTGCCACGTGGACGCCGCTTGCGGATGCATGAGACAAGGAATGAGTTATTCCGCTTCCGTCACCTATAATATAAAGTCCTTTATGACAGGATTCAAGATTCTCGTCTATATCCACTTCCATATTATAGAATTTGACCTCCACTCCGTACAGTAGAGTATCGTCATTTGCCGTGCCGGGCGCAACCTTATCAAGAGCGTATATCATTTCGATGATACCGTCCAGTATTCGTTTGGGCAAAACGAGGCTCAGGTCTCCGGGGGTAGCCTGGAGGGTGGGCGTGATAAATGCTTCCTCAATGCGGCCGGGCGTGGAGCGGCGACCTCTTATTAGGTCTCCGAACCGCTGGACGATAACGCCGCCGCCCAGCATATTGGAAAGGCGTGCGATAGATTCGCCGTAGCCGTTTGAATCCTTGAAGGGCTCGGAAAAATGCTTTGCCACAAGCAGAGCAAAATTGGTGTTTTCCGTCTGACGTGAAGGATCCTCGTAGCTGTGGCCGTTCACTGTGATGATCCCGTTGGTATTCTCATTTACCACCGCGCCCTTGGGATTCATACAGAAAGTGCGCACGCGGTCTCCGTACTCCTCGGTGCAATAGACGATCTTGCTCTCATAAAGCTCATCTGTAATATGAGAAAACACCTCACAGGGAAGCTCAACGCGAACTCCGATATCCACACGGTTTGATCGTGTGGGTATTTCAAGCTCGCGGCAGACCCTTTCCATCCACTTGCTTCCGATACGGCCTACGGATATGATGCAGTTTCGGCAGGAATAGCTTGTATCCCTGCATAATACTTCATATCCCCCTTCAACGATACCAACACTCTCAACAGGAGTATCAAAGAAGAAATCCGCCTTATCCTTCATATAATTATAAAGATTTCCAAGCACCACATAGTTTATATCTGTACCCAAATGGCGAACAGACGCATTCAAAAGATGAAGATCGTGCTGTATA
>SVQJ01000055.1 GCA_015065395.1 Oscillospiraceae bacterium | reverse complement strand
CACAGCCCCTTTCAGACTTTTTCTTGCAAATTTCAGCTAAACACATTAATAAAGTTTTTTGCCAAGCTTTTTTTCAAAAAAGCGGCCGTTTTCCCACTATAAATTGTAATGGTCAATCAAAATGCTTGACATCAAAGCAGGGATATGGTACAATACAATTAACAATTAGGTTAAATGTTAAAGGAGGCGAGACCTTGGCACTACAGCATACATTACGTGCGCTTGCTGACCCAATAAGACGGGAGATACTCAATCTTTTGCGCAGAAGCAGGATGTCTGCGGGGGAGATCACGGATCATTTTGATGTAACTGCGGCATCTGTATCCCGTCATTTATCGGTGCTTAAGGAAGCGGATCTGATAAGGGACACAAGAAAGGGTAAATTCATTTTTTATGAGCTTAATACCTCTGTGCTTGAGGATGTTATGATTTGGATAAGCGCGCTGAAAGGAGAAAATGATAATGATAAAAAACAATAAATGGAAAGCGATTATTTCTTCAATAGTTATTCTTTTACCTGTTATATTCGGCTTTATCATGTGGGATAGGCTTCCCGGTACAATGACCACCCACTGGGGGGCGGACGGTGTTGCCGACGGGCATAGCGAAAAGATCTTTTCGGTGCTTTTTATTCCGCTTTTTTTGCTCGCTTTTCATTGGGTCTGCCTTTTTATTACCGCGTGGGACAATAAAAACAGGAATCAGAGCCGCAAGGCAGAGGGATTGGTATTCTGGATAATGCCTTGCCTATCCATTTTTGTTAATTCTTTTATGTATTCCGTTGCTTTGGGAGCAGAGCTTAATATGAGTACATTATTATTCCTTTTTCTCGGAGCTTTGTTTGCGATAATGGGAAATTATCTTCCTAAGGTAAAGCAGAACCGAACTTTGGGAATAAAGCTTAAATGGACTTTCGAAAGCGAGGCTAACTGGTATGCAACTCACCGCTTTGCCGGAAAGCTGTGGGTCGTGGGAGGGATTCTCTTCATTCCCTTTGCTTTCCTTCCGGAAAAGGCGGCTGTTGGTTTTTTGCTTGTCTTTATCATCGTTCTTGTGATAATCCCCACCGTTTATTCCTACCGTTACCATAAAAAAGAAAAAGAGCAGGGAAAAATAGGCGAAATAGGCGAATCGCTCGAAAGAATGACAGGCACTATCGGTAGAAAAGGTACAGTGATATTTTCTGCAGTTATCGTTTTGATCCTCGCAGGTGTTGCCTTTATTATGTTTACGGGAAACGTGCGGGTGCAGTACGGTGAAGAGAGCTTTGACGTTAAGGCTGACTATTGGGGAGATATAACCGTCAAGTACGATTCGGTGGACAGTATAGAATTTATAGAAGACTTTGATAAGGGGACCCGCACCTATGGTTTTGGCTCGGCACGCTTATCTCTTGGCAGATTTGAAAGCGATGAGCTGGGTAAATACACCCTTTATTCATATACACAGTGCGATGCGGCCGTGATCCTGAAGGTAGACGGTAAGACCCTTGTTATAAGCGCAGAGGATGAGAAGAGCACAAAATCACTTTACGGTGAGTTTCTTAGGCGTATAGAGAAAGGGGAAAGTAAATGAAGGCAATAGAAACCGCATCTCTTACAAAGTATTATAAAAAAGAGAGAGGCATTGCAGATGTGAGTCTCTCGGTAGAGACCGGAGATTTCTTTGGCTTTATCGGCCCGAACGGTGCAGGCAAGAGCACAACGATCAGAACACTTTTGGGATTTATCACCCAGACCGGCGGTACGGCACGGGTGCTGGGGATGGATAATGTTAAGGAAAAAAGGAACATACTGGAAAAGGTAGGTTATCTTCCTTCGGAAAATTCATTTTACCGCGGTATGCGCGTTTTTGAGATACTGAAGCTTTCCCAAAGTCTGAGGAGAAAAGATTGCACCGCAAGGGCAAAGGAGCTGTGTGAGCGGCTTGAGCTTGATACTTCACGCAAGGTGGAAGAGCTTTCCTTCGGAAACCGAAAAAAGGTAGGCATCGTTTGCGCAATGCAGCACGATCCCCTGCTTTATATACTGGATGAGCCCACGAGCGGTCTTGATCCCTTGATGCAAAGGGAATTTTATTCAATACTTAAGGAGTGCAATGAAAGGGGAGCAACGGTGTTCCTTTCATCCCATGTGCTCAGCGAGGTGGCAAGATATTGCAAAAGCGCCGCCGTTATTAAAGACGGTCGGATCCTTGCCTGCGATAAGGTGGAACGCTTAGGTCATACAGGGGTTAAAAGAGTGACCCTGAGAGGCGTCAGCGTGATGCCGGTTATCAGCGGGGCGCGGGATATCAAAAATGAAAATGAAAGCACAAGCTTTCTTTACAGCGGAGATATCAAGGCGCTTTTGTCAAAGCTTTCGGAGGTGTCATTTGATGACATAATCATTGCCGATCCGGATCTTGAAGAGGTGTTTATGCACTATTATGCAAAGGAGGAGGGAAGATAATGGGCTTGTTTTTTCATGAGCTGAAAAGAAACCGTCTGTCTCTCCTTGTGTGGACCGGCGTTATTTCGTTCATGCTTGCAATTTGCGTGCTTATCTATCCGGAAATGTCCGCCCAAATGGGTGATATAAGCGAGGTTTTTGCGGATATGGGCAGCTTTACAGCGGCATTTGGAATGGATGAGCTTGATTTCGGTGAATTTATGGGGTTTTTCGCTGTTGAATGCGGAAACGTTCTCGGTATGGGCGGCGCATTCTTTGCGGCAGTTATAGGTATTTGTGCCCTTTCAGGGGAGGAGAAGGAGGGAACGGCAGAGTTTCTCCTTGCCCATCCGATTTCGAGAAAAAAGGTGATAGCAGCAAAGCTGTGCGCTGTGTTTTTCAGAATAACGGTGATGAATCTTACCGTTGCCGCGATCACCGTGCTTTCGGTTCTTATCATTGGAGAAAAAGCCGACGTGAAGGTTATGGCGCTTATCTTTATTGCTTACTATATCATGCAGATCGAGATAGCCGCGGTTACATTCGGCATATCCGCCTTTATAAAGGGCAGCGGTATCGGCATAGGTCTGGGTCTTGCGGTCGGATTCTATTTTGTTAATATAATTTCCAATCTCACAAAAGATCTGGAGTTTCTTAAATACATAACTCCCTTCGGGTATACTGAGGGAGCCGACATTGTATCAAACGAAGCATTGAATATGGGATACCTGGCAGTGGGTGCTTTGGCTTTTGTTGCAGGCATCACAGCGGCATTCCTGAAGTATCCCAAAAAGGATATAGTTTGATTGAAAGATCGTAGGATAAACAGATAATGAAAAAACTGACAAAAGCATTTTTCGTGCTTTTGTCAGTTTTTTGATATGTTAAATTCAAAATTGGATCAATATCGCTTTAGTTTGTCTTGCGTGTAAGACAAACGATGCTTTCCACATGCTTTGTCCTTGGGAAAAGATCGCAGGCGGTAACGTCAGCGATATCGTATTTGCTCTCGCAAAGCTTTTTAAGATCTCTTGCAAGGGTCTGGGGATCGCAGGAAACGTATACGATACGCTGTGGCTTCAGTCGGAGAAGCTCCTTTATCATTTTATCGGAGCAGCCGGCACGGGGAGGATCAATAATTATAAAATCAATGCTTCCGTAGGTGCTTTTTGCGAAATCTGCGCTGTCTCCCTCAAAAAAGCCCACGTTAGTAAGGCCGTTTGCAACGGCATTTTCCTTTGCATCCCTGACGGCATAAGGGTTTATCTCCACACCTGTGATGAATGCATCGGGATTCATGGAGGCAAGGGTCATTGCAAAGATACCCGTTCCGCAATAAAGATCCGCTCCGAAGGTGCCCTCGCCGCTGAACGCATACTCTGCAGCTTTTTTGCAAAGCTTTTCGGCCGCATCGTGGTTCACCTGGAAGAAGGAGGAGGGAGAGACTTTGAGAGTGAGCCCCAGAAAGCTCTCTGTAATGTGATCCTTACCGAAAACGAGGGTGGGCTCCTTCCCATCCTCGGGATGCTCACCTTTCTTTGTCAGAACTCCCGAAACACTTGGGAAAGCATTGGTGAGTGCCTTTGCATAGGAGAGGATATCAAGATCCTCTCCGCGCGTCCCCAAGATTACGGAAATTTCCGTTTCTGAGCTGTTTTTTCGAAGGAAAAGATAAGAGACGGATGAAAGGGAAGGGGTAAAATGATCGCGGGTAAAACTTGCTATTCGTATAAATATCTCAGGAACTATCCTGCAATGCTCGGCTGAAACGATAGTATCGCTCTTCCCCTCGGAAAAGCCGAAAGCTTCGTCACTAAAGCGAAAAACAGCCTTGTTTCTGTATTGCTCGGGTGAGGATGTGATGATTTGAGAAACGGGTATTAGACCTTTGCCTATTTTGCGGAGCGCATTTTCTACACCTGCCTTTTTAACCTCGGTCTCATGCTCGTAGCTGATGTGGCGAAGATCACAGCCGCCGCATTTATCAAAAACGGGACAGTCCGGCTGTATTCTGTGGGGGGAGGGTGAGACAACGGAAAGAACATCTGCAATTTTGAAGTTCTTTTTCTCTTCCTTGATATCTATCGTAACGGTATCGCCGTCAACGGCGCCGAGACAGAAAACAACGCATCCGTCGATTTTTGTAATGCCGTTTCCCAAAAGATTCATTTCTTCTATTTTACAGTTAAAGCTCATACTAAACCTCAGCTAAGTTTTTTTAGATTATACCTTTTTTTGATGAGCCTGTCAATAAGGTTTCGGATTGTCCGTCAGTCCAAGTATATAGTCGGCTGAGGTCTTATAAAGGCGCGCAAGCGCTATCGGAACGTCAGTGGGAAGATCCCGATATCCCCTTTCGTATCGGCTGTACTGTGATTGCTTCATTTTCAAATAGTCGGAAACGAATTGCTGGGTCATATCGTTATCCTCTTGCAGGTCCCGAAGTCTCGGATAATAGTTATTCATAAGTCACTCCTGAATTATAACCGTTTGGTTATGTGGCTATGCAACCAAAAGTAGAGTAGTGTTCAACTGTTAGTTTCTGTACTTATGCAAAAGCTCATGTTAGAATGTAAATGTAAAAATGTAAATAATCTGCTTTGCATACAGGAGGTTAATATGAAAAAGAAAATTTTTGCTTGCTTTTTGTCAGTGCTGATGGTTTTTGGCTTGCCCGTCGTTCCCTCTTCGGCAAGCACCCATTCCGGCTTTGACGGTGGTGATATCATCTGGAGCGTTGATATAATGAGCGGCGAGCTTGTTATCAGCGGCAGCGGCAGAATGTCAAATTACCGAAGCTATTTTGCAAGTGCCGATCATTCAAAGTCTGCTCCCTGGGCAGAGTATGGCGAATATGTGACGTCTGTTTCGGTGGGTGAGGGTATAACGAGTATCGGAGCATACGCTTTTTACGGTATGAAGAGAGTAGCGTCCGTTTCTCTCCCCGAAAGCCTTGATGCTATCGGCGGCCATGCTTTTGGCGGATGTGAGCAATTAAAAACGATCACTGTCCCCGATAGTGTGATATCTGTGGGCAACGGCGCCTTCAAAAACTGTACATCACTTTCTTTTGTTGGCTCTCTTAAAAACGTGACCCAGTGGGGAACCGATGTGTTCGGCGGCTGTGCTTCGCTTTGCGAGTTTAGCTTTAACCCTTCCGTAACCGCAGTTCCTGAGGGGATGTTTGACGGATGCGTGTCTCTTGAAAGGATAGAGCTTTCCGTTGCTACCGAGGAGATCGGGCAGAATGCCTTTTACAAATGCTCTTCTCTTAAAAGCATAAGCCTCCCCGTGGGACTTAAGTCCTTGGGTCACTACAGCTTTGCAGGCTGTTCTTCTCTTGGCAGCGTTGTTATCCCTGAAACTGTTGATAGGATATATTCCGGAGTTTTCTCCGGATGCTCATCTCTTCGCACGGCAGAGATATTTGCTTCGGTAGGATATATAAGTAATAATCTTTTTGAAGATTGTAAATCTTTAGAGCGTGTTAATATTCCTGAAAGCGCCGCTTATATATCCAACGATTCCTTCAGCGGTTGCTCGTCGCTCTCGAGTATTACGGTTCCCGGAAGCGTTGAACGCATCGGCTCTCGGGCATTCAAGGATTGCGTGTCCCTTCGCAGTGTTTATCTGGAAGAGGGAGTGTGCTATATAGGCGCGGAAGCTTTTTTGGGGTGCAGCAATATCGATCTTGTGTCTCTTCCGGCAAGCCTTATCTGCTCTGAATATAATGCTTTTTTCGGATGCGACAGCATTCATACGGTGCAAATCGCAAGCGTTGCGTCCTTTTGCAGTGTGACCTTTGCGGGAGAGAGCGCAAATCCTCTCGCCGAAAACTCCCTTCTTACGGTTGACGGAAGTGTTATAACAGATCTTGTCATTCCCGAAGGGATAAAGAGGGTTGGGATTTTTACCTTTGAGTGTAATAAATACATAGAATCGGTCAGCTTTCCGGAAAGCCTTGAAGCTTTGGGGCAGGGAGCCTTTTTGAATTGCTCCGGACTCAAAACGGTAATTGCTTCGGAAAAAAACTGGGATTTTCTTGATATAGGATCCGAAAACTCAAGCTTGCTCTCAGCCAAAGTCATTTTCAGAGGCGATGTGGATGAGGACGGCGTGATCACTGCAAAGGATGTGAATATACTTTCTAAGATCACCTCAGGCAGTATTTCCGTCAGAGCATATCGCTTTGCCTGTATGGATATGGACGGAGACGGGCAGATAAGCCTTCGGGATCATAATATTCTGAAGCGCTTGATCCTCGGGTTCTGATAAAACAAATGCAGTTATTGTTCCCCCTTGATTTACTAAGGCTGCAGCCTATTTACAAAAAGAGAAGAATATGGTAAAATATCTTTCATAAAGAATATGTGAAAGGAAAAGATACCATGAGATTCATAGAAACCAATCTTTGGCAGGATGGAAAGGAGAGAGCTGTAACCTTCAGCTATGATGACGGCAGGATCGAGGATAAAAGGCTTGTCGCTCTTTTCAATAAATATAACGTGAAGGGAACGTTCCATCTTTGCAACCCCGGCTTTGACGGCTATTTTCGCCACATGATAGGTGAGCCGGAGTTCGTTTCTCCCGATGAATACAATACTCTCTATGAGGGACACGAAATATCATGTCACGGAGCGGACCATCCCTTTATGAAATTCACTCCGGAAAGCTATGTACGCCGTCAGATATCCGATAACCGTGTTTTCCTTGAAAATATATGCTCATATCCCGTGAGGGGTATGTCTTATCCCTTTTCAAGCCTTGATGATAATGTTATCCGAGCATGCGTGGGCGAAGGGATGGAATATGCCCGTACAGCGGCAGAGACTGGAGAATTTTATCTGCCTGCCGATTTTATGAAATGGGATGCCACCTGTCACCATTCCAATATAACAAAGGAGCTGTGGGAGCGCTTCCTTTCTCCTATGAGATTTGATTTTATGCGCCTTTTCTACGTATGGGGCCACAGCTATGAGTTTTACAGCGAGGAGCATTGGGAAAAGCTTGAGAACGATCTGAAAATGATCGGAGGCAGAGAGGATATCTGGTATGCCACCAATATCGAGATCGTTGATTACGTGAAAGCGCTGCGCGCGCTTCGCTTTACATCGGAGTGCCATATAGTCTATAATCCCTCCTGCATCGATGTGTGGATCAGCGTTGACCGAAAGAAGGTCTGTATTCCCGGCGGAAAAACCGTAAAGCTTTGATATTTCGCGAATGAATGTTTAGTAAGTATGTTTCTGGTTCTTTCATTGAAAGGAAAGAACCAAAGGAACTTTAAGAAAACGATCGATAGCTAAAAGGCAAAAGGATCCTAAAAAAAAGAAGATGCACACAAATGAACGAGTTCATTTGTGTGCATCTTCTTTTTAGGTTATGGCCCCTGCGGTACCGCTGTCAGAGAATTGTGATGCTCTGACACGCCTTTTGACTTGCAAGATTCAGCTAAAGCCATCTGTAAAGCTTTTTGCAAATCTTTTTCAAAGCTTTTGTATCTGCAGACCATGCTAAACTATGCTTTTTCTCAGTTCTGAAAGTATCTTTTTTTCTTCTCTTGATACCTTGACCTGTGAAAGTCCCAGAGCATCGGCTGTCTGCTGTTGAGACATATCTCTGAAATAGCGCATGATTATGATCTTTTTCCATAGCTCGGGCAGACGGGAAAGAGCTTCTGTAAGGGCGATTCTGTAAAAGGCCTTGTCCATGGATTGATCCTCGTCGCAAAGAGTATTCTCTACTGTGAAGCCTCCTTCGTCGGTCAAGGGCTCGGAAATGGATGCAACGGGCTTTGAAGCGTCAAGGGCGAAGAGGATGTCGTCTCTGTCGAGCCCTGAAAGGGAGCATAGCTCGTCTATATGAGGCTCCCGTCCGTGCCTTGCGGAAAACTCCTCACGCAGGCGGAGAAGGATTGCGCTGTTTTTCTTGTTCTCGCGGCTGACCTTGATAAGTCCGTCATCCCGAAGAAATTTTCGTATTTCTCCGATTATGAGGGGAACGGCGTATGTGGAAAAGGCATTCTTTCGGCTGATATCAAAGCTGTTGATCGCCTTGTACATCCCGATAAGGGCAAGCTGTATCAGATCCTCTGTTTCAACGCCGCGTCCGATAAATTTTTTTGCAATAGATACTGCCAGAGGGTAATTGTTTCTTATCAGCAGATCGGCGGCATCCCTGTCTCCGTTTTGCGCTCTTTCGATGTACAGCGTATTTTCTGTGTATGAATTCAATTATATCACTCTCCCTTATGTAACGGGAGATACCTTTGAAAGGATTTTTGTGAGAGTGATCCTTGTTCCGCGTCCCAGTCGGCTCGTGACACGAAGGGAATCTGTGAAGCTTTCCATAACGGTAAAACCCATGCCGCTTCTTTCGCCTTCCGGATCCGTTGTGAATAGCGGCTGCATTGCGCATCCTATATCCTCAATCCCCACTCCCCGGTCGCGTATCTCTATCTTCACAGTCCTGTCGCTGTAGGCCTTCATAGTCATCACAACGATCCCTACGGTGTTGGGGTAGGCGTGAACCGTGCAGTTGGTAACAGCTTCGCTGACCGCACATTTTATATCCGCAAGCTCTGAGACCGTTGGGTTCAGCTGCATAATGAAAGCACCTGCCACCGATCTTGCCAAGGCTTCGTTTTGGGAAAGGGAAGGGAATTCGCATTTCAAAGTGTTTTCACAAATTTTTTTCATCTGTTTTTTTCTCCTTGTAATCTATGATTCTGTCGAGTCCTGCCATATCAAACATTCTGATAACTCTTTCTCCCGCGCCCTGAACGAAAAAAGAGATACCTGCTTCGCACGCCTTTGTGTACCTGCCCAGCACCAGACCCAGTCCGGATGAATCCATGAATGTGATCCCGGAAACGTCCATAACGAGACAGTCGGGGGAACAGGAGACAAGGGCGGCGTCTATGGCTTGGCGTATTCCCTTTGCTGTGTGATGATCCACCTCTCCCGAAACAAAAGCATATAAAGTATCGTCTATTCGGGAAAGCTTGATATTTGTATTTTCTTTTTTCATGCTTTTTCCTTTCTTCTTTTTTATTTGATTTTACATATTGTACGGGTTGTATTTTGTCACAAGAGAGAATGATAAAAAACTTTGCTTCTTTTTTAAAAATGAATCAAGTGCAAAAATGAGGTCTTGTTTCAGATATGGATAAAATGTCACAATGGCTTCGGGAGCGGAATTATGTTGCATCTTCAGATAACCGAATCCGCGGCTGGAATGAATAATTTTGTTATTATAGTTTGTATAAGTACTTGCAATCGGTATATGTGTATGTTAGAATGAAAATGTATAAAGGTGCTGCTTGTAAACGGCAGCAGAACGGAGGAAATAATGAAAAAAGTATTAGCTGCATTTTTAACTGTGGCAATGCTTGCAGGTGCTATGGCTTCAACCGTGCTTGCAAGGGACTTTTACATTGAGCAGGATATAAGGCTCGATGATTCCTTTGCTCTCGGCGACGTCAATGAGGACGGCGCACTTGATGCTAAGGACGCATTGTATATGACCGCAAACCTTAAGGGACTTGATGGATATACAATGAACGCCCAGTCCAGCGATTTTACCGCAGACAGTGTTTTTGACGCAAAGGATTTTTACTACATAAAGCTCTGTCTCTCAGGAGCCGCATCCCCTTCCGATTACGGTGACGATCTTGCGGTGTATAAGCTCACCATCGGCGGAAATGATCTCTCCAAGTATTCGATCGTGGTGCCTGCCGATACTACTGAAGATGAGAACATCTGGTTTGCATACCAGAATCTTATGAAGTATATCAGAACAGCAACAGGTGTTACCATTCCCCTTTGCTACGGTGAAGCGAATACAGAAAAGTATATCGCATTCCATGATGTGGAAATGGATA